>NZ_JAEILC010000078.1:0-65012 GCF_016307435.1 Pseudomonas sp. S4_EA_1b
GACGGGCGGCATTATACATGCGATGCCCTACTCTAAAGAGGGCAATTTCCCCAGAGACGGCGCACGCAATGACCGGTGAGATCAACCTTCCTACGTTACCTGCCAGCCCGGCGAGCGGCGCTCCATCGCTGCCGGCGGTCGGCGCACTGCTTAAACTGCTGGAGCCGCAGACGGGGCTGATCGACCCGGGGAAAACCGCCAATGCGGAAGTCATCGCCCTCAAACAAGGCGGCGAGGCTTTCCAGTTGCTGCTCAAGCTGACCCTCGATGGCGGTCGCCAGACCCTGGTGCAAGCCAGCAGCCCACAGCCGTTGCCTCTGGGCAGCAATGTGGCGGTCAGTCAGACGGCTGCAGGCAACCTGACCTTGAGTCTGCAGCAAGCGTTGAGCGCCAACGTCGCCGCCCTGACGCGCATCGATACCAGCAAAATCCCCGAAGGCACGCTGCTGCAGGCCAAGGTGCTGACCACCCAGGTGTTGCCCCAGGGCACCACACAGCCGGCGATCTACCGCTCGCTGGTCACAGTGCTCAACAGCGCCATGGCCGGCGCGACGCTGACCGTGGAGAGCCCGCAGCCGTTGCGCGTCGGCAGCCTGCTCAGCGCGGTGGTGCAGAACGCGCAAACCTTGAATTTCGTGCCGTTGAGCGGGCTCAAGGATCAGTTGGCCGTCACGCAACAGCTGGCGACCCAACAAAGCCGCCAAGGTTCGCTGGATGCAGTGTTCAACGCGTTGCAGAACTTACCGCGTGAGGGCAGTACCTCGGCGGACCTACGCGCCGCCGCCGACCGTCTGCTGGCCACCCTGCCGGACCTGGCCCAGGTGAGCAACCCGAAAGTGCTGGCCCAGGTGATTCAGAACAGCGGCGCGTTTTTGGAGGCCAAACTGCTGGCCGGCCAGAACCCGCAGGTACCGCCCCTGGATATGAAAGGTGCGCTGCTGCGGTTGGTCGCCGACCTGGTCCCCGCCCTGCCCGCCAATACCAACCTCAATGCCATCCTGGCCGCCAACACCCTGGCCCAGATGCTGCCGAACTTTGTGCGCAGCCCGCTGAATACCTTGGGGCAAGTCAGCGCACGCCAGGCACCGGTGAGCTTCCCTCTGCCCGAGCGCCTGATGGGCAAGCTGGAGGGTGAAGGCGATCTGGAAAACCTGCTGCGCCTGGCCGCCGGGGCGATCTCGCGCTTGCAGAGCCATCAGTTGTCGAGCCTGGAACAAACCGGCACTACGGCCGATGGCCGCCTGCAAACCACCTGGCAGTTGGAAATCCCCATGCGCACCCTGCAGGACATCGTGCCGTTGCAGGTCAAGTTCCAGCGTGAAGAACCGGCGCCGGACAAGGATCAGCCCGAACGCAAAGCCAATAAGGACGCCAAGCAGATGCTCTGGCGCGTTGAGCTGGCCTTCGATATGGAACCCCTGGGCCCATTGCAGGTGCAGGCGCAGTTGAGCCAGGGCAAGTTGTCGAGCCAACTGTGGGCGACCCGACCGTTTACCGCGAGCCTGATCGAAAGCCATTTGGGCAGTCTGCGCGAGCGCCTGGTGACCTCGGGCCTCAACGTCGGCGACCTCGACTGCCACCTTGGCACGCCGCCACGGGGCCCCAAGACAGGCCTGGAACAACGCTGGGTGGACGAAACCGCATGAAGACCACCGAATCATCTCGCCAGGCGATTGCCCTCAAGTACGACGGCCAGCAGGCGCCGACGCTCACCGCCAAAGGCGATGATGCCCTGGCCGAAGCCATCCTCAAGCTGGCGCGGGAAAACGAAGTACCGATCTATGAAAACGCCGAGTTGGTAAAACTGCTGGCCCGCATGGAATTGGGCGACAGCATTCCCGAGGAGTTGTATCGCACCATTGCCGAGATCATTGCGTTTGCTTGGACATTGAAAGGCAAGTTCCCGGTGGGATTTGACCCGCATGCGGGACCGGTGGAGCGGGATGTGACCGAGCGCGGAGACGATTACTGAATAGCGAGCCGTCATCGGGGGCGAGCCCCCTCCCACATTTTGAGCCGGCTTTTCAGTTGATACCGGGGGAAGCAGTATGGTTTGCGCGGTGCTGCGCCGTATGATCCAGCCCAGGCAATGATTATCAAGGGTGGGAGGGGGCTTGCCCCCGATGGCAGTGATTCAGCCAGCCATTAGGTGACTGTTACTCCGCTATCAGTGTCCTCGCTCCCACACTCAGACTTTTTATTCAGTTGATGACTTCGCTCAGCGGAATGAAGTTGACTCGATCCCCCACATTAAGCGTTGTGCCTTCCAACACCTCCACAAATCCCTCTGCCCACGCCGCGCTGCGCAGCACACCGGAACTCTGGTTGCGATAGATGACCGCGCGGCCCTGCTCGATACGCCCGCGCAGGTACTCGCGGCGGTTGCCCGGCTTGGGCCATTCGAAACCCACCGGAACCTCGAAGCGCAACGGTGTCACGTCGAGTACGCCTAGACGCCGCAGGATGTACGGGCGCGCCAAGAGCGCAAACGTCACCAGGGTAGACGCCGGGTTACCAGGCAGACCGATCACCGGCACACCGCGAAAATGGCCGACCGTCAGCGGCTTGCCTGGCTTGATCGCCAGTTTCCATAACGCCAGCTCGCCCTCTTCACGCAGGGCGACGCCGAGGAAGTCCGCCTCCCCCACCGACACGCCGCCGGTGGACAGGATCAGGTCAACGCTGCCCAACCCGGCCAGACGCCCACGGGTCTGTTCCAGGTCGTCAGGCAGAATCCCGGCATCGATCACTTCACAGCCCATCCGCGCCAGCCAACTGCACAGCACGCGGCGGTTGCTGTTGTAGATCTGCCCCGGTCCCAGGGGCTGGCCCGGCTCGATCAGTTCGTCGCCGGTGGACAGCACCGCCACCCGCAGGCGACGCACCACGGCCAGGCCATCGCAGCCCAAGGACGCGGCCAAGCCCAGCTCGATGGGCCCCAGGCGCGTGCCCGCGTCGAGCACGGTTTCGCCGACGGTGGTTTCCTGGCCCTGGGGGCGGATGTTCTGACCCGTGCGCAGGGGTTCGCTGAAACTCACCCGTTCATCGGCGTGGACCACGGCGTTTTCTTGCATCTCCACGCAATCGGCGCCGGCGGGGACCGGCGCACCGGTGAAAATCCGCGCGCAGGTTCCTGCCGCCAGGGGCTGCGGCGCCTGACCGGCGAAGATACGTTGGCTAACCACCAGCGGCTCGCCGGTCCAGTCAGAGAGGCGCACGGCGTAGCCATCCATGGCACTGTTGGGCCAGGGCGGCAGGTCGAGGGTGGAGATCAGCGCATGCGCGAGTACGCGACCGTCGCAGCCGGCCAGGGGCAACGTCTCCTGCTCGCGAATCGGCGTGGCGTCGGCCAGGTCCAGCAGCTGTTGCAGCGCCTGCTCTACCGGCATGAGGGCGCCGGCCTTGCCGGGCTTACCCACGGGATTCACAAGGTTCAGCCAGTTTGAGGTGCGGGACGAAGTTGCACGGGCGATGGCGGTTGTCCAACTGCTCGGCGAGGATGCCGTCCCAACCGGTCCGCACCGCATTGGTGGAGCCCGGCAGGCAGCACACCAGGGTGCCGTTGGCCAGACCAGCCAGCGCGCGGGATTGCACGGTGGAGGTGCCGATATCAGCCACGGATATCTGGCGGAACAGCTCACCAAAGCCGTCGACCTGCTTGTCCAGCAGACAGCTCACCGCTTCGGGGGTGCTGTCGCGGCCGGTAAAGCCAGTGCCGCCGGTGATCAACACCACTTGCACCACGTCTTCGGCGATCCAGTGGGCAACCTGGGCGCGGATCTTGTAGAGATCGTCCTTGAGCAGCACGCGCTCGGCCAGGCGATGGCCGGCGGCGGTCAGACGGTCGACGAAGACTTGGCCCGAGGTGTCGGTATCCAGGGTGCGGGTGTCACTGACGGTCAATACAGCGATATTCAGGGGTACAAAAGGCGCATCAACCTTGGCTTTCATGGCACGGTCCGGTTGTCGAAGGAACAGCCCGGTGTTATATCACAGGCCCTCCTTTGCTTGCCGCTGCGGAACCACCATGTCCTTTGATTCGTGCCCTTTGCCCTGTTCGATTCTATTGCTGTCCGGTGGCCGCGGCCAACGCATGGGCGGCCAGGACAAAGGCTTGCTAACCTGGCGCGGCCAGCCGCTGATTGCGCACTTGCAGGGCTTGGTGCGCGGGCTGACCGACGACTTGATCATCTCCTGCAACCGCAACCAAGACCGTTACGCGGCATACGCCGATCACCTGGTAAACGACGACAGCGCGGACTTCCCCGGGCCGCTCGCCGGTATCCGCGCCGGCCTCGCCGCCGCGCGCCATGAGCACTTGCTGGTGTTGCCCTGCGATGTGCCGCACATCGACGCGCGCCTGCTGGCCGACCTGCGTGACACGGCCCGACGCACCCCGCAGTCGCCGGTGATGGTGCGCCATGGGGAATTCTGGGAACCCTTGATCTGCATCATCCCAACGCACCTCAGGAACGCGGTAGAACAAGCCTGGCACGCTGGCGAGCGCAGCCCGCGCAAGATCCTCCTGCAACTGGGTGGCGTGGGCCTGGAATGCCCGGCGAATGATCCACGCCTGGCCAACTTGAACACACCCGAACTGTTGCACCAGAAGTCTGACGTGTCAGAATGAACTTTCGTACAAGGAACTTTGGCGACGCCTTACGCGTCACAAGGTCAGCAATTTCAAAGAATTCTCTTGGAGACACACCCATGACTCAACGGACCATCGCCGCTTTCATGCTCGCCCTGGGCCTCGCTACCCTCGCCGGTTGCGCCTCGCCTACCGTGATCACCCTGAATGACGGTCGTGAAATCCAGGCCGTCGACACCCCGAAATACGATGAAGATTCGGGCTTCTACGAATTCGAACAGCTGGACGGCAAGCACACCCGTATCAATAAAGACCAGGTTCGCACCGTTAAAGACCTGTAAGTCTTAAGCGTTTGCCCACAAGGCCCGCCTCGCGCGGGCCTTGTCGTTTCCGGGGCTTACCAATCGAGGGTGATGCGGCTGCGAAAGTCGCGCGTCTGGCCGGTAACCGGGTCGACAAAACGCACGCCCTGGGCCAGCAGTTTAAGTGGGTTGGCGTAGTCGTCCACGGCGTCCTTGAGCACGTCGGGGTAGAACGGGTCATTGCAGATACTCGCCCCCAGCGCGGTCATGTGCACGCGCAACTGGTGCTTCTTGCCGGTGACCGGGAACAGGCCGTAACGCCATAGCTCGCCATGTTTTTCGCGAACCTCCACCGCGGTTTCGGTGTTGCTGACACCGGGACCTTCCTGCATGCGAAAGAAGGGCTCACCGTCCACCAGACGACTTTTGTGTACCAAGGGAAAGGTGAGATCCGGCAGCGCGGGGGCAATGGCTTCGTAAAATTTATCGATCTTGCGCGTAGGAAACAGCTGCTGATACGCCGCGCGGCTGTGGGGGTTGGCCGAGAACAGCACCAGCCCCGCGGTGTGCCGGTCGATACGATGCAGGGGCACCAGCGACGGGTTGTCCAGGCGACGAATCAGGCGGCGCAACAGCGTCTGTTCGACGTATTCGCCGGCCGGCGTCACGGGTAGGAAGTGCGGTTTATCGGCCACCACCAAGTGTTCGTCGGCATACAGAATAGTTTCCTGCACCGGGATGACCTTTTCGTTGGGCACCTCGCGAAAATAGTAGATGCACAGGCCTTCCCTGTAGGCCAGATCTTGCTGGATGGGGTCGCCGTTGATGTCCAGCACGCGACCGCGAGCGATGCGGTCCAACCAGTGTTCGCGGCTGATCGCGGGGAAGTGCGTGCACAGACAGTCCAGCACCGTAGCCCAAGGGCCCGGTGGCAGATACAAGGTGCTGGCCTGGTGCTGGGACGCGGAAAAACCGGAAGTGGGCATGAAGACGCTCGAAGCCTGGGAAAATCGGCGGGCATTATCCCGCATGGAGCGGGATCGAGCCTAGGGCGGATCTCAGGCCTTGGCTAATTCAGCGCGCAGGATCGGCGAGGCACTGGCCGCTTCGGTGAACTCCTTGAGCCAACGCAACACGTCCACCGCCTCCCAACGCCCCGGATCGTAGAGGGCGTACAGCAAGCCTTGGTAACCCACCACGTCCAACTGCTTGTGATAGCCGGCACGCTGAAACAGCGCTTCGATCTCGGCAAAGCAGGTATTGAAATGCACTTTGTTGAACGGCGTCTTACCTTCCGTGACCAGACCGTCCAGGCGCAGCTCGTTCACTGCATCGCGCACGATGTCGGCGGACATGCGATTGACGCTGCTTTTCAGTTGTTCAACATTCACCACGGGCGTTCCCTCTATTCCATCGCTGTACAAACATACAGTAGCGTAATATTTGGAAACCCGCCATCGCCATGACGTCAGAGAAGGAAGGCGACCACCTGGTCGGTGTCGAACGGCCAGTCCAGTTCCGCGCCCGTGTCTGCCCGTCGAAGCACCGGAATCCGTAGGCCGTAGACCTCGGTCAAGTCCTCGGGATCGGTGATATCCACCAACTCAACCTGCAACCCATGTTCGACGAGCGGCATGATTTCGGCTTCGGCAAACTCACACAGGTGGCAACCCAGGGTGCCGAACAGCTGGCATTCAGGAAGCATGACGAATGGGCCTGATCAGAATAAGGTGGGTCATTCTAAGCCTGCTTACCGAGGGTGGCGAGTTGTGCATGCCGCCCCAAAAAGACCTGACCCAAGTCACCATGGCCTATAACTGATTCAGCCATTCTCGCGGCTTTTTGTCCGCTGACCCTGTAACGGAGAGGTTTGTGTTCGCCAACCTGCTGATCATTCTGGCGTCATCCCTGGTGGTGATCGCCCTGTTTCGCCGGCTGCAATTGCCGCCCGTGTTGGGCTATCTGTGCGTAGGCCTGGCCGTGGGGCCCACCGCGCTGGATTGGGTGAACGATAGCGAAGAGCTGCCCGATCTCGCCGAGCTGGGGGTAGTGTTTCTGCTGTTTTCCCTGGGCCTGGAATTTTCCCTGAACAAGATGCTCGCCCTGCGCCATGTGGTGTTTGGCCTGGGCAGCTTGCAGGTACTGGGGTGCGGCGCGCTGCTGGGGGCCACATTGATGCTACTGGGGGTGGCGCCCGGAATTGCGCTGTTGCTCGGCGCGGGGTTGGCGCTGTCGTCCACGGCCATCGTCAGCAAGGAGTTGGGCAGCCTTGGCGAAATTTTCAGCAGCCATGGCCAGAATGCAATTGGCGTGTTGCTGTTTCAGGACGTGGTCGCAGTGTTACTGCTGACGCTGGTGCCGGTGTTCGCCGGCAGCAGCGATCAGGCCTGGTACCTGGCGTTGCCGCTGACCTTGGGCAAGACCGTAGTGCTGTTTATCGGCCTGCTGCTTGCCAGCCGCTGGCTGTTGCCGCGCCTGTTCCGTGAGGTCGCCGCGTCCCACTCGGCGGAGCTGTTTGTGTTGCTGGCCCTGGTGATTGTGCTACTGACCGCTTGGCTCACCCATTTGCTCGGCCTCTCCCCTGCCCTGGGCGCGTTCCTGGCCGGGATGTTGCTGGGTGAAAGCCATTACCGCCATCAGATCGAAGCGGATATCCGACCGTTTCGCGACATCCTGCTGGGCTTGTTTTTCGTCAGCATCGGCATGCTGATCGACCTGCAATTGTTCCTCAGCCACAGCCTGTTGATCCTCGGCATGACCCTCACGCTGATGCTGATCAAGGGCTGCGTGGTCGCCGTGCTGGTCAAACTGCGCGGCAGCGACATGGAAACCGCCTGGCGCAGCGGCCTGGCCCTGGCTCAGGGCGGCGAGTTCTGCTTCGCCTTGATGGCACAGATGCAGCAGAGCCGGCTGATCCCGGATCAATTCAACGGCCTGCTGCTCGCCGCAACGTTTTGCTCGATGCTGCTCACCCCCCTGCTATTGCGCGCCGCGCCGGCCATCGCCCTGCGCCTGCATCGCAAACCCAATCAGCAGGTGCAACTGGAGACCATCACCGCGCTCAATGCGCAGCTGCGCAACCATGCGGTGATCTGCGGTTACGGGCGCGTCGGACAGTCCATCGGGCGCTTTCTGCGTCGCGAGCAACAAGCATTCATCGCTCTGGATGATGACCCGGAACGGGTTCAGGAAGCGGCGACCGAAGACAGCAGCGTGCATTACGGCGACTGCCGGCGCGGCGCCCTGCTCAGCGCAGTGGGCATAGAGCGCGCGCGATTGGTGGTGATTGCTGTAGATAACAGCGATGTCGCGCTGGTGGTGCTTAAAGAGGCGCGCCGTATCAACGCCCAGGTGCCGATCCTGGTGCGCACCCGCGATGATAGCCAGTGGGCCGAACTGAAAGCAGCGGGCGCCACTGAAGTGGTGCCCGAGTTATTGGAGTCGAGCCTGATGCTCGCCTCCCACGCCTTGCTCCTGCTGGGCCTGCCGGATCAACAGGTGCAGGCGCGCGTTGATGAAGTGCGGCAAAACCGCTATCGCCTGCTGCACGGCTTTCACGCACCGCCCAGCGACAACGATGAGGCGCCGATCAATCCTGACTGACCGCACCGATCTTGTGGATCGACAGGTCCGCGCCGTAGTACTCCTGCTCCTGGCTCAGACGCAGCCCGTGCACGCGCTTGATCACGCCGTACACCAACAGGCCGCCGCCGAACGCCACCGCCACACCGAGGGCGGTGCCGATCAACTGGCTGGCCAGGCTCACGCCGCCCAGCCCGCCAAGGGCCGTCTGGCCAAAGACCCCGCAGGCAATTCCACCCCACACGCCGCACAGGCCATGCAACGGCCACACACCCAGCACGTCGTCGATCTTCCAGCGATCCTGGGCCGCGATAAAACACCACACGAACAAACCGCCGGCCACCACGCCGGTGACCAATGCGCCCACCGGGTGCATCAGGTCGGAACCAGCACAGATCGCCACCAATCCGGCCAACGGCCCGTTATGCAGAAAACCAGGGTCGTTGCGACCGATCACCAGGGCAGCCACGGTGCCGCCGACCATCGCCATCAGCGAGTTGACCGCCACCAGACCGCTGACGCCGTTAAGGGTCTGCGCGCTCATCACGTTAAAGCCAAACCAGCCGACGATGAGAATCCACGAACCCAGCGCCAGGAACGGAATGCTCGACGGCGCGAACGCCACCAGCCGCCCCTCGCGATAGCGACCGTTGCGCGGGCCCAGCAGCAACACCGCCGCCAGCGCCAGCCAACCGCCCATGGCATGCACCACCACCGAGCCGGCAAAGTCATGGAAACCGGCACCGAAAGTGCTGAGCAACCAGGCCTGCAGACCGAAATTACCGTTCCACACCAACCCTTCGAAAAATGGGTAAATGAAGGCCACGATCAACGCGGTGGCGCACAACTGCGGCGCGAATTTCGCACGCTCGGCAATGCCCCCGGAGATGATCGCCGGAATTGCCGCGGCGAATGTCAGCAGGAAGAAGAACTTCACCAGACCGTAGCCATGATCGGCACTGATCACCGCCGCCGGCTGCATAAAGCTCACGCCGTAGGAGATCCAATAGCCTATAAAGAAGTAAGCCAGGGTCGAGATCGCGAAATCGCTGAGGATCTTCGACAGCGCGTTGACCTGGTTTTTCTGACGCACCGTACCGACTTCCAGAAACGCGAAGCCGGCGTGCATGGCCAGGACCATGACCGCGCCGATCAGAATAAACAGGGTGTTGGAGCTATGGACGAGGGTGTCCACCGCACTTTGTAGAGTGTCCATGGAAGCTGGCAGGCCTGTAGTCAGGGCAAAAAGCACCAAAGCGGTTCAAGCCAGAAATCCGCGCACTAAATTGGAACTGGCGGAACCACCCCTCTGTTGGGGGCATGAACCGCTTTAGCGCAGCGAACATCACAATAGGCCGTTGCCGACAGGGTTTTTCCGCGGGTTTAAGTGTTTTAGGGTAAGGTTTTTCAAGGCATTGGCCTCGACCGCCCGGATTCAGCGCAGGCCGTGGGGCCCGCGCACCAAGCCAAAGCAAAAGCTGTACCAGGCAATCGCAATGAACCTTCACCGACGCCGGTGACTCGAAACCACACGCACCGATCAGCCAATCACGGAGATACCCATGGCCAGAACCACTGCAAAGACTGCTCAAGAAATACTGATGGCGGATTTTCAAACCCTGGTCAGCGACACCGAAAAGTTGCTGGACGACACCGCTATCCTCGCCGGCGACCAGGCCGATGAACTGCGCAGCAAGATTCACGAGAGCCTGCTCAAGGCCCGTGAAACCCTGCAATTGACCGAAGACTCCCTGCGCGAACGCGGCCAGGCGGCGGTCACCGCAACGGAAGATTACGTGCAGGCCAACCCTTGGCAGTCCATCGGTATTGCCGCCGGCGTGGGCTTTCTGATCGGTCTGCTGGCTACAAGGCGCTAAAGTATGTCTATCGGCGAAAGTGGCTCGTCTACGGGCGCAAGTTCTACCTCACGACGCCTGGGCGCTGCCGTTCTAGGCTTGCTGCACAGCCACGTCGAACTGTTCGGCATCGAGTTGCAGGAACAGAAAGCCCGCACCGTCAGCCTGCTGCTGTTCGCAGGCCTGGCCCTGGTGTTCGCTTTGCTGTTGCTGGTGGGGTTGTCGACCCTGGTGATGATCCTGGTGTGGGACACCGGCTACCGCCTGACAGGGATCATCTGCCTCTGCGTGTTTTATAGCCTGGCCGCCGCGTTCTGCGGGGTACGCTTGAAAGCCGCGGTGTTCGATGAATCCACACCGTTCCATGCCACCCTCGAAGAGTTGGCCAATGACCGGGAGCGCCTGCTGCCATGAGCCTGACTGAAGTTCCGCAATCCACCACCCGGCGAGAAATGCGCAAGGCCTTGATCCGCCTGCGCATGGAAATGCACCGCCAGGAAATCCGCCACGAATCCCAGCAGTTGCTCACGCCCCTGCATAAGATGCGCGACATGCGGCATAACTGGCAGGAGAACCTGGGCATCAAGCACGCGCCGCTGTGGGGCGTGGCGGCGGTGACGCTGATGGGCTTCCTCACTGGCAAGGGCGCCAAGGGCGGCAGTATCAGCAGCGTGACGCGTCTGGTGCGCCTGGGTGCGGGTTTGATCCCGTTGATCAAACTGGCCATGCAAGGGCGTTCGCGCAAAGACTGAGCTGCGCCGGCCCTCGCTGGCTGCATTCTTGCTAACAGAATCGGCCCGGCCTCTTGTTCACGAGGGGCGGGCCTTTTTTTCGCCACCTCTCTTAAGGAGGCCTTGTGATCGACGGGCAACCGCTCGCCTGCTTCCAGCCTTTCATCGATACCGCCACCGGCCGCATTGCCGGCGTGGAAGCCTTGGGTCGCCTGCGCCTGGCTGACGGTCGCCTGCAGTCCGTAGGCCCGCTGTTCGCCGACCCGCGTACCTCCGGCGTAGCCCTGCGACGACTCGACCGGCAGCTGCGCGATAACGCCCTGAGCCGGCTGCATGAGGCGCCTGAAGACTGGTTCCTGAGCCTGAACATCTCACCGCGCTGGATCAACCGCCTGCGTCCGGGCCAGCCGTTGCCGAGCCTGAAACAGATCCACAGCCACGGCGTGGACCCGCAGCGCATCGTGTTCGAGATCACCGAACTGGGGGGCGACATCAGGCGCCTGGCAGAGGTTGTGGCGCGCTACCGTGAGGCGGGCGCGCGGATCGCCATCGATGACTTCGGCGCCGGCTATTCCCAGCTGGACCGGGTGCTCGCGTTGCAACCGGACATTCTCAAACTAGACATGCGTCTGTTTCAGGAGGCCGCGCGCGGCGGGCCAAGCAGCGAGGTGGTGCGCGCGTTGGCACAAATGGCGGAAAAGACCGGTTGCTGGATCATCGCCGAAGGCGTGGAAACTGAAGCGCAACTGAACTTCGCCCTGGAGTGCGGCGCCCGCTACGTACAAGGTTACTTGTTTGCCCAAGCCCAGTTGGACTGGTTCGCCACCGACGCCTTCGTGCCACGCTTTGCTCAACTGCGCACCGCTTACGTCCAACAGAAACTGGCGGAACGCGGGCGCATCATGCAGTTGCGCCAGCAAATGGCCGAGCTGATGAGCATCCTGCAAAGCTGGGCCCAGGCCAAGGCACCGTTGAGCCAGTTACCGCGATTGCCGGCATTCCCCTGGCTGCTGCGCTTTTATCAGTGCGACCGCCACGGCACCCAACTGACGCCCAATTTCGAGTGGCGCCAGGACGCCTGGCAGAGTGATAGCCGCTACCTTGGCCACAACTGGTCGTGGCGGCCGTACTTTTATCATCTGCTCGCCGAAGGGTGGGAGGAGCGCCGCTTGACGCTGTCTTCGACCTACCGCGATGCCACCACCAACCAGCACTGCCTCACCGCCGGACAATTCTTCGATAACGGTCAGCGCTTACTGTTAATCGATATCGACGCCGCCGGCCTGTAGATTTTCGCTTGCCCCGCCGCGGCGGAACCGGGAAGCTGGGCGGGTCATTCACCGCACGGAGAGTACCCGCCTTGGATTGGCCCACCCTGCTGACCCGCGAACGTCTTGGAAAACCACTGCACAGCCCGGAAGAATTGGGCCGCAGCCCGTTCCATAAAGATCACGACCGCATTATTTTCTCCGGCGCGTTTCGTCGCCTGGGTCGCAAGACGCAAGTGCATCCCGTGTCGAGCAACGACCATATCCACACCCGTTTGACCCACTCGCTGGAAGTCAGCTGCGTCGGCCGCTCCCTGGGTATGCGCGTGGGCGAGACCCTGCGCAGCGCCCTGCCCGACTGGTGCGATCCCAGCGACCTGGGCATGGTGGTGCAGTCGGCCTGCCTGGCCCATGACATCGGTAACCCGCCGTTCGGGCACTCAGGCGAAGACGCTATCCGCCACTGGTTTCAACAAGCGGCCGGCCGCGGCTGGCTGGACGACATGAGCAGCGCCGAGCGCAATGACTTCCTCAACTTCGAAGGCAATGCCCAAGGCTTCCGCGTGCTCACTCAATTGGAATACCACCAGTTCGACGGCGGCACGCGGCTGACGTACGCCACCCTAGGCACCTACCTCAAATACCCCTGGACCGCCCGCCACGCCGACTCCCTGGGCTACAAGAAGCACAAGTTCGGCTGCTACCAGAGCGAGTTGCCGATTCTGGAACAGATCGCCCACAAACTCGGACTGCCACAACTGGAGGACCAACGGTGGGCGCGTCACCCGCTGGTTTATCTGATGGAGGCCGCGGATGACATCTGCTACGCCTTGATCGACCTGGAAGACGGCCTGGAAATGGACTTGCTGGAGTACGCCGAAGTCGAGTCGTTGCTGCTCGATTTGGTTGGCGACGACCTGCCGCAAACCTACCGTCAATTGGGGCCGCAGGACTCACGCCGGCGCAAACTGGCGATCCTGCGCGGCAAGGCCATCGAGCACCTGACCAACGCCGCGGCGCGCGCGTTCGTCGATCAGCAGGATGCTTTGCTGGCCGGCACCCTGCCCGGCGATCTGGTCGAACATATGCACGGTCCGGCCAAACGCTGTGTGTTGGACGCCAAAGACATGGCGCGCAAGAAAATCTTCCAGGACAAGCGCAAGACGCTGCACGAAATCGGCGCTTACACCACCCTGGAAATTCTCCTGAATGCGTTCTGCGGCGCCGCACTGGAGCAACATGGCGGGCGCACGCCGTCCTTCAAGAACCGGCGCATTCTCGACTTGCTCGGCAACAACGCACCGGACCCGGCATGGCCACTGCACACGTCGTTCCTGCGCATGATCGACTTCATCGCCGGCATGACCGACAGCTATGCCACTGAAATGGCACGAGAGATGACCGGTCGCTCCAGCCCTCAATAACCGCCCGATCAAGCCGCCTGCCGATTGAGCAGAATCTGCCTACACACGGAACAGAGCGGCCTGATCGAATTCGCACAGATACACGGGGAATAATCGCGCCCGCTCCGGGCACAGTCATCGAACAGCTCCTACATGCCCCCCTTCGACGCTTGACTCATCGTGTACTTTTTATGCCCAGTAACCCTCTTTGCATCCTGTTGGTGGAGGATCATCCTTTTCAACTGCTCGCCACTCAGTGTCTGCTTCGCAGCTTCGGCTTCGAGCGGCTGACACCATGCGAAAACGCCGCGCAGGCCGTCCATCTGATGACCCAGGCGCACATGCCTTTCGACATCCTTCTGTGTGATCAATGCCTACCCGATCTACCGGGGCTGGAGCTGATTGAAATCGCCAGCCGTCAACGCTTTATCAACGCCGCCATCCTGCTCAGCGGGCTGCCCATCGCAGAGCTGTCGGCGTTGCATGTTCAGGCACTGGAGCGTGGTTTGCCCATGCTCGGTTACTTGTCAAAGCCATTGAACAAAGAAGAACTTTCACAGTTGCTCTTTCCATTACCCGCCTTATAAAAACAAGTCTTGCAACCCTGTAGACCGACCAAGATCATGACACCTAGTCCTTCTAATCACCTGATGCCTGGATTAAACCGAAATAACAGCGAAACGTTGTCATCTCGCTTCACAAATCCTTAGCAACCAGTAGGCTTTTACCTTTTTTGATGTAGGAACTTTCCTGTTTTATATTTGCTCCCCCTCCACTTCATGCTCCTGCATCCGCTTCTGAGCTAATGTGCCCGCTTTATTTGCACTTGCACGGAAACGTAAACATGAACACCGTTTTTATAATTGATGATCATCCGGTTATAAGGCTCGCCATCCGAATGTTGTTGGAGCACGAGGGCTACAAAGTAGTGGGCGAAACCGATAATGGATGCGACGCCATACAAATGGTCCGTGAGTGCCAACCGGACCTGATCATTCTGGATATCAGCATTCCAAAACTCGACGGGCTTGAAGTGCTCTGCCGCTTCAATGCCATGAACACTTCAATGAAGACCTTGGTGCTGACGGCTCAATCCCCAACCCTGTTCGCCACCCGCTGCATGCGCTCGGGCGCCGATGGCTATGTGTGCAAAGAAGGGGATCTGAGCGAGTTGCTCAGCGCCATCCGTGCCGTGTTATCAGGTTACAACTACTTTCCCAGCCAGGCTTTGAATGCCAATGGGGCGGACACCACGGTTTCAAAGGAACTTGAACTATTCAAAGCGGTAAACGATCGCGAACTGATGGTATTGCAACTTTTTGCACAAGGGCGGACTAACAAGGAAATCGCCAAAGGTATGTTCTTGAGTAACAAAACAGTAAGCACCTATAAAAAGCGGCTCATGCAAAAACTTCAAGCCAAGTCCTTGGTAGAACTTATCGAGATGGCAAAACGAAACGCGCTAGTGTGAGAAAGCGGATGCCCAGGCGTATAAAGGACTATCTGATTTTATTGAGTGCCGGTTTGTGCTTCAGCATTGCCGTGCCTGCCGCCCCTCCAACGGGCCCGGAATATTTCAATTTATTGAGTCGTGCAGGCTCGGTACAACTGGAAACCCACCTGAACAAGGCTCAACGCCAATGGCTGCAGAACAAACGCGAACTGGTACTGGGCACTGCGGCCCCTGACTACCCCCCTTTTGATCTCACCTCCAGCGGCCGCGATTACGAGGGCCTCACCGCCGACTACGCCGGGCTGCTGGCCAAGGCGCTGGCATTGCCGATCAAAGTGGTGCGCTACCCCTCCCGAGAGGCGGCCATTCGCGCCCTTGAGTCCGGGGAGATCGACTTGCTGGGCTCTTCCAACGGGTTCGAAGCCGCCAACCCCAACCTCACCCTGTCAGAACCCTACGCGGTGGATCAACCGGTGCTGGTCACCCGCGAGGGCGAAACGCGCAGCCTCAGCGAGGGCTTGGCGGGGATGCGCCTGGCCCTGGTCTATCACTACTTGCCTCTGAGCGAAGTGGAAAAGCTCTACCCCAACGCGGTCATCCGCGCCTATCCCTCTTACCAGAATGCGTTGAATGCAGTGGCATTCGAACAGGCGGACGTGTTTCTCGGCGATACCATTTCCACCCATTACCTGATCAACAAGGGCTACCTGAAGAACGTGCGCATGGCCAATTTCGGTAAGCACGAAGCCTACGGCTTCAGCTTTGCCCTGCCGCAGCACCAGCACATCCTGCTGAGCATCGTCGACTCCGTCCTGATGGCTGTGCCCATCTCCGAGCGAGAAACCATTGCCAAGCGCTGGAGTGCCGGCAGTGACATTCTGTTGACCGATCAGAAGCTGCAACTGACCCCGCGCGAGGAGCGTTGGCTGAAAGACAACCCAGTGGTCAAAGTCATCGCGAACGAAACCTTCGCACCGCTGACATTCTTCGATGCAGACGGCAACTTCCGCGGCATCACCGCCGACCTGCTGGAACTGATTCGCCTGCGCACCGGCTTACGCTTCGAGATCCAGCGCGGACGCAATGTGAACGAGATGATCGAGCAGGTGGAGGCCGGCGAAGCAGATGTCATCGGCGCGATCGCCCCCAGCCTGCAACGCGAAGGACAGTTGAACTTTACCCGCCCCTACCTGGAAAACTCCTACGTCATGTTGACGCGCAAGGAAGACCAGGCGCCCACCAGTCTGGAGCAAATGGCTGGCAAACGCGTGGCGGTAACTCAAGGCAGCCCGCCGATCAAATTCCTGCGCGAGCACTTTCCGCAGATTCAACTGGTAGAAACGGGGGACACGTTCAAGGCAACCGAACTCCTTGCACAAGGCCATGTGGAGGGTGCGGTCAATACCCTGGTGGTCGCCAACTATTTCCTGTCTTCACCGATATTCCAAGATAAGGTCCAGACCAGTTTCAGCATTGGCACCACGCCGGCCACCTTTGCCTTGGCAACGTCCCGGGGGGCCACCGAACTCAGCTCGATTCTCGACAAGGCTCTGCTCAGCATCGCTCCGGACGAGCTGGGGGTGATCAACAGTCGCTGGCGCGGCTATACCGCCGCCTCCGACAGCTACTGGCGCAATTATCATCAATTGATTGCGCGCATCATCATCGGCACCGGCCTGTTGCTGCTGATTTCCCTGACCTGGAACGCCTACATGCAGCGCCAGATCAAGCACCGCAAAATGGCTGAGCGCGCTCTCAATGACCAGTTCGAATTCATGCGCGCCCTGGTCAACGAAACGCCGCACCCAATTTACGTGCGCGACCGCAAGGGCCTGCTGCAGACCTGCAACGACAGTTACCTGCAGGCGTTCGACGTCAAGCGCGAAGAGGTGATCGGCAGGAGTGCGATGCAGATCAGCACCGCCATGGCGGAAGAGGCCGCGCAATACCACGCCGATTATCAGCGTGTGGTGGCTGAGGGCAACCCGCTGATCCTGGATCGCGCCCTGCACATACGCGGTAAAAAACTCACGATCTATCACTGGATCTTGCCGTATCGCGATTCCGTCGGCGAAGTCCAGGGCATCATCGGCGGCTGGATCGACATCAGCGAGCGACGCCAATTGTTCGACGAACTGCGTGCCGCCAAAGAACGTGCGGACGAGGCCAATCGCGCCAAAAGTACGTTCCTGGCGACCATGAGCCATGAAATCCGCACGCCCATGAACGCAGTGATCGGCATGCTCGAATTGACGCTCAAGCGCGCGGACCAGGGCCACCTCGACCGCCCCGCCATCGAAGTGGCCTATAACTCGGCCAAGGACTTGCTGGAGTTGATCGGCGACATCCTCGATATCGCGCGGATCGAATCCGGCCGCCTGAGCCTGGCGCCGGAACGTGTAAACCTGCGGGAAGTGATCGAATCGGTGGTACGTGTGTTCGACGGCCTGGCCCGCCAGAAAACCCTCAGCCTGATACTGGAGTTCAAGACTGACCTGGACGACACCGAAGTGTTGATCGACCCGCTGCGCTTCAAGCAGGTGCTGTCGAACCTGATCAGTAACGCGATCAAGTTCACCGAGCGCGGTCAGGTCAAAATCAAGGTGGACGTGCTGCCCACCGATCTTGCCCAGCAAGTCGAGATGAAACTGGTAGTGGAAGACACCGGCATCGGCATCAGCCGCGACGATCAGATGCGCTTGTTCGAACCCTTTGCCCAAGCCGACAACTCTGGGCAACTGGCCAGGAGCGGCGCCGGCCTGGGTTTGGTGATCTGCCGCAGCCTGTGCGCCATGATGGGCGGGCAATTGAGCCTGAGCAGCGTGCCCATGGTCGGCACCCAGGTGCACGTGAACCTCAAGATGACACGCCTGCAGCCTGAGCTGGCCGAGGACGAACACCAACCCGAAAGGCCGACCACCGCGCCAGTGCTCAATGTGCTGGTGGTGGACGATCATCCGGCGAACCGCCTGTTGATGTGCCAGCAACTCGGCTATCTAGGCCATCAGTTCACCGCAGCGCAAAACGGCGCGGCGGGTTTCCAGGCCTGGCGTCAGGAGCGTTTCGACCTGGTGATCGCCGACTGCAATATGCCCATCATGAATGGCTATGAACTGAGTCGTTCGATCCGCGAATACGAACAGCGTGAAGGCCTGACGCCCTGTGTGGTACTGGGCTTTACCGCCAACGCCCAACCCGAGGAGAAGCAACGTTGCGCACAGGCAGGCATGAACGATTGCCTGTTCAAGCCCATCAGCCTCACGGCTCTGGAACGGCATTTGGCGCAGATCGGCACGCACCCTGCCGACCAGATCCTAGACCTCGGTAATTTCGAGGCCCTGACCGGCGGCGATCCACAGATGAGCCGACGCCTGCTGGAAGAACTGCTCAACAGCAGCCGCCAGGACCGTCAGGAGCTGATCGCCCTGATGAACGCGCAGGCCTCCTATGAGCAGATCACCGAACAGGCCCACAAGATCAAGGGCGCCGCCCGCATCGTTCAGGCCAATGCGCTGGCGTCACAGTGTGAAACCCTCGAACAGGCCTGCGGCCGCGGCGATGATCGGCCTTCGATCGACGCCGGTGTGAAGGCCCTCGAAAAGCTGATGCTGGAGTTGGAGAGGATGCTGCAAGTGCAGCTTCACGCGCTGGATAACCCATAAGGGGGCGGGTCCGCCCCCTCTGGCATCAGCAGTCGGTCAAGCGCAGAAAAATCGCCGCCAATTGCTCGATGCCCTGCTGGTCCTGTTGGGTAAAACGGGCCATCAAAGGGCTGTCGAGGTCAAGAACACCAATCAATTGGCCGTTCTTGACCAGCGGGACCACCAGCTCACTGTTGGAGGCGCTGTCACAGGCAATATGCCCAGGGAAGGCATGCACATCCTCGACGCGCTGGGTTTGGCGCGAGGCTGCTGCTGCACCGCAGACGCCCTTCCCGAACGGAATACGCACACAGGCGATCTGCCCCTGGAACGGGCCGAGCACCAGTTCTTCATTGCGATTGAGGTAAAAACCAGCCCAGTTCAAGTCATCCAGTTGGTTGAACAGGAACGCAGAAAACTGGGCACTGTTGGCGATAAAGTCGCGCTCATCGGCTAACAGCGACTCCAGCTGCGCGCAGAGCATGGCATAGCCATCCAGGCCTGTACCGGCGTGTTGCAAATCGATCATGGTTGACGCTCCAACAATTTGAGGCCCACCCAGTAACGGGCGAATTGATACGCGCAACGTCCGTTGCGGTTGCCGCGCCCGGTGGCCCAGCGCACGGCGAGAATATCGAGCGCTTCGTCACGCTGCCATTGCAAACCGGCTTTGCTGGCCAGTTCGCCGATCCAATGCTCCACCACATCCAGGAAATGTTCCTGGGTGAACGGGTAGAACGACAGCCACAAGCCAAAGCGGTCGGACAAGGCAATCTTGTCCTCCACGGCTTCGCTGGGGTGCAGTTCGCCGTCCACGCGCTTCCAGTTATCGTTGTCGCTCTGGTTTTCCGGCACCAAATGGCGACGGTTGGAGGTGGCATAGAGCAGCACATTTTCCGGCGCCTGTTCTAGGGAACCGTCCAGCACGCTTTTAAGCACGCGGTAGTCGCCCTCTCCGGCCTCGAACGACAGATCATCACAGAACAGGATAAAGCGCTGCGGCAGTTTGAGCAGTTGCTCGACTACACGTGGCAGATCGGCCAAGTGATCACGCTCGATTTCGATCAGGCGCAAACCGGCGTTGGCATGCTGGGCCAGCAGGGCACGCACCATGGACGACTTGCCGGTGCCGCGCGAACCCCACAGCAGCGCATGGTTGGCGGGCAGGCCGTCGAGAAACTGCTGAGTATTGCGCGCCAGTTGCTCGCGCTGCTTGTCGACGCCGATCAAGTCGGACAGGCGCATGTCCAGACTGACCTCCAGCGGCAACAGAAACCCGGTGCGCCCCTCGCGTTGCCAGCGCGCGGCCAGGCACTGGTTCCAGTCGATGGCCTGTCGGGGCGCTGGCAGCAGGGGTTCCAGGCGGGCAAGTACTGCATCGGCCCGCTCAAGAAAGGCATTCAATCGAGAATCCACGATTATTCCTCTGGCAAGTTCTTGCAAAAGATGGCGTATTGGCAACCCTGCGACAGACCGCAAGGGGCTGCGTATAAAACGATTCATGCCGGGCAGGCCAGAGCCTGTGGATGTTCAGCTATGCTTGCCGGGCGAAGGGAAACGTGAAGTGGTTCAACACTCGATGGATATCAAGTTCGCCCACCGCTTGTCTTATAAACAAGCCCGATTGACTGTGCTGGTCGGTTTCGTCTTGGGAACCTTGCTCAGTCTGATCCAAATCGGCATTGATTATGCCAGCGAAGACGCATCCATCAACCGTGAAATTCGCTCGCTGATCGAAATCAGCCATAACCCGGCATCGCGTATTGCCTACAACATCGACGCCGAGCTGGCGCAGGAACTGACCTTGGGCCTGCTGCACTCCCCCGCCATCATTCGCGCGCAGTTGATCGACAACAACGGCCTGGTGCTGGCCGATGTAAAACGGCCGCGCAAGGAAAGCACCTACCGCGCCCTCAGCGACCTGATGTTTGGCGCCAATCGCCAATTTGAGGACCGGCTCTACCTGAGCCATATGCCCAACGACTCACTGGGTGTGCTGCGTCTGGACGTCGATACCTACGCTTTCGGCAGCCGCTTCCTGCGGCGCGCCGAGATCACACTGCTCAATGGCTTTGTGCGCAGCCTGCTGCTGACCGGCATCCTGTTGGGGCTGTTCTATGTGATGCTGACCAAACCACTGGTACGCATCATTGGCGAATTGAGCACGCGCAAACACACGCGTCTGGACTGCCCGCCCGGGCACGAAAATGACGAAATCGGCGTACTGGTCACCGTGGCCAACCAGCAATTCGAAAACATGCAGACTGAAATCCAGCAGCGCCGCCACGCCGAAGACCGGCTGACCGAATACCTGGGCCAACTGGAAGATATCGTCTCCGCTCGTACCCTGGAACTCAAGGCCAGTAACCAGCGGCTGAGCCAGTCCAACGACGAGTTGGAGGCGGCCAAAATGCATGCCCTGGGCATGGCTCAGGCCCGCGCGGCGTTCCTGGCGAACATGAGCCACGAAATCCGCACCCCGCTCAACGGCTTGCTGGGCATGATCGCGCTGTCGCTGGACAGCAGCTTGAACGCCGAGCAGCGTCAGCAACTGTCCATCGCCCACGATTCGGGCAAAGTGCTGGTGGAGTTGCTCAACGATATCCTCGACCTGTCCAAATTCGATGCCGGCCAGTTGGAACTGGAGCGCATTCCATTCGATTTGGGCGCGCTGGTGGAAGACACCGCCAACCTGCTGTCGCAGAACGCCGCGCCTAGCGTAGAGCTGACCTGCCTGATCGACCCGAGGTTTCCGGCCCAAGTGCTGGGCGACCCGACGCGCGTGCGGCAGATCGTCAGCAACTTGCTGTCCAACGCCCTCAAGTTCACCCGCTTCGGGCGCGTAGATGTGCGTCTCAGCGTTCAGGAGGGCAAGGTCCACATTGAAGTCTGCGACACCGGCATCGGCATCGCGCAGGAAGCTCAGGTAAAAATTTTCCAACCGTTTACCCAGGCCGGCGCCGGCATCACTCGCCAGTTTGGCGGTACGGGCCTGGGCCTGGCACTGACGCGAAACCTGTGTGAAGCCATGCAGGGGCGCTTGAGCATCAGCTCGGAGGTCGGCTTTGGCAGCCAATTCTGCGCCGAGCTGCCGCTGCCGTCACATTTGCCGGCGGTGCAGCCGCCGCCGCTCAGCGGTGATGTGATCGCCATCACCAATGCCAGCAGCGGCCTCACGGAACTACTGACCACGCTCCTGCCCTACTGGGGGCTGACGCCGCGCTGTTACGCCCAGGACCATGATTTGAGCGGAGAAACCCCGGACCTGCTGATCACTGACTGCCCGGAGTGCCTGTTCCGACTGCGGCCGGGCATTACCGCACCGATTCTGGTGGTAACGGCGTACGGCAACTTTATGCCCAGCGAAGAAGTGGCCGCACTCGCGCCGTTGCAGCAACAGGCCCGCCCCTTGAGCCGCAACGCGCTGTATCAGATTCTGCGACGCACCTTGCGCAGCGATGGGCACCTGATCCTCGATCCGATCCAAGTGGAAGCCTCGCCTGTAGCGCACCGCGCGCGCATCCTGTTGGTGGAGGACAATCCGGTCAACCAACTGGTGGCCAAGGGCATGCTCAGCAAGCTGGGCTGTGAGGTGGTCGTGGCCGGCCACGGTGGCGAAGCGCTTAAGTGCCTGGAAGAGCAACACTTCGACATGGTGCTGATGGATTGCAATATGCCGGTGATGGATGGCTACGAGGCCAGTCGGCAGATCCGCAGCAGTGGACGCTGGCCGGACCTGCCGATCGTGGCGTTGACCGCCAATGCTATGTCCGAAGAACGCGAACGCTGCCGCGCAGCCGGGATGAACGACTACCTGGCCAAGCCTTTCCGTCGCGAAGAACTCAATGCCCTGCTGGATCTGTGGGTGCCGAAGACGACAGCGCTCTGATCTGCCCCAGCAATTGGTCCAGGCCATCGCGCAGGTCGTCCGCCTGGTTCAGGTCGATGCCGCTGTCGCACAACAGTCGCGTCTTCACCTGGTAAGTCCGCTCGCGCAGATGCACGCCGGCCTCACTCAAGCTCAAATGCACTTCCCGCTCATCCCGGGTACTGCGCCGCCGCTGCACCCAAGCCAGTTGCTCAAGACGTTTGAGCAACGGCGTGAGGGTGCCCGAGTCGAGCATCAGACGGTCCCCCAGCGCCTTGACCGTAGGCTGCGCCGGAGGGGCGTCATGCCACTCCCACAGCACCAGCATCACCAGGTATTGCGGGTAGGTCAGGCCCAATGGATCCAGCATCGGCTTGTAGGCACGGGTTACCGCCCGCGAAGCCGCGTAGAGCTTGAAACACAATTGGTTGTCCAGGGCCAGGGACACAACGGGTGGGTTAGTCATTTGAGCAGGGCTTCGATCTCTTGGGTCAAGTCCTGAGGTTTGGTGGTCGGGCCGAAGCGCTTGACCACCTGACCATTGCGACCGATCAGGAACTTGGTGAAGTTCCATTTGATGCCCTTGGAACCCAGCAAACCGGGGGCCTGCTGTTTCAATTGCACAAATAAAGGATGGGCATCGCTGCCATTGACGTCGATTTTCTTGAACAGCGGAAAGCTGACACCGTAGTTCAGCTCACAGAATTCTGAAATCGCCCCTTCGTCACCCGGCTCCTGCTTGCCGAACTGGTTGCAGGGGAACCCCAATACCACCAGCCCCTGATCCTTGTACTGTTGCCAGAGTTGCTCAAGGCCCTTGTACTGCGGGGTGAAGCCGCATTTGCTGGCGGTGTTGACCACCAGCACGGCCTTGCCGGCGAAATCGGCCAAGGTCTTTTGCTCACCCTTGATGGTGGTGCAGGGAATACTCAGCAGGTTGTCGCTCATGGCTGTGCCTCGTGTCGGGGGAAGAGCCCACAACATAGCGAGCGATTCAATTGCACACAACTTAATTGAGCGCATTGATCATGCTCGATCACGTTTATGACTGGGAGCGAGCCATCTCGTCACTCACTCCCGACGCGCTACCTACTCACTTCAACGAGGCACCAGATCCAGGCACACCGAATTGATGCAGTAGCGCAAACCGGTCGGTGGCGGACCATCGGGGAACACATGCCCCAGGTGCGCATCGCACTTGGCGCAGGTGACTTCGGTACGGATCATGCCGTGGCTGACGTCCCGAATCTCGATCATGGCGCTGTCGGCGATCGGCTCGTAGAAGCTGGGCCAGCCGCAGCCCGAGTCAAACTTGGCCTTGGAATCGAACAGCGGCTCATTGCAGCAAATGCAGTGGTACACGCCGTCCGTTTTGGTGTCGTTGTACTTGCCGCTGAAAGGTCGCTCGGTACCTTTGAGGCGACATACGTTGTACTGCTCCGGATCGAGCATCGCTTTCCATTCTTCAACGGTTTTCTGCAACTTATCCATCGGTACACCTCGGCAACTGAAAAACCCTGATCTGTGTCTTTTCCATGGATCAGGCGGCACGTATGATTGCGCCTCTTCAAAACGCCAGTCTGGCACCCGCGCTACCGGCATTCAAACGTATTTCTGGGTGCGGGCCTCGCAGCCTTCACAGTACGGTAGTGCCCACACCGTCTGGATCGTTCATTTTCAGGATCACATCGCCATGCAGGTCAGCAAATCGAACAAGCTCGCCAACGTCTGCTACGACATTCGCGGCCCAGTGCTCAAGCACGCCAAACGCCTGGAAGAGGAAGGCCATCGCATCCTCAAGCTGAACATTGGCAACCCGGCGCCGTTTGGTTTCGAAGCGCCGGACGAAATCCTCCAAGACGTGATCCGCAACCTGCCCACCGCCCAAGGCTACAGCGACTCCAAAGGCCTGTTCAGCGCGCGCAAGGCGGTGATGCAGTACTACCAGCAGAAGCAGGTGGAAGGCGTTGGCATCGAGGACATCTACCTGGGCAACGGCGTGTCCGAGCTGATCGTGATGTCCATGCAGGCCTTGCTCAACAACGGCGACGAAGTGCTGGTACCTGCGCCTGATTACCCATTGTGGACCGCCGCCGTGACCCTGGCCGGCGGCCACCCCGTTCACTACCTGTGTGACGAAGGCGCCGACTGGTTTCCGGACCTGGCCGACATCAAGGCCAAGATCACCCCGAACACCAAGGCGCTGGTGATCATCAACCCGAACAACCCTACCGGCGCGGTGTATTCCAAGGAAGTGCTGCTGGGCATGCTCGAACTGGCGCGCCAGCACAACCTGGTGGTGTTCTCCGACGAAATCTACGACAAGATCCTGTACGACGATGCCGTACATGTGTGCACCGCCTCCCTGGCGCCGGACCTGTTGTGCCTGACCTTCAACGGCCTGTCCAAGTCCTACCGCGTGGCGGGTTTCCGCTCCGGTTGGATCGCCATCTCCGGCCCCAAGCACAACGCCCAGAGCTACATTGAAGGCATCGACATACTGGCCAATATGCGCCTGTGTGCCAACGTACCGAGCCAGCATGCGATCCAGACCGCCCTGGGCGGCTATCAAAGCATCAACGACCTGGTGCTGCCACAAGGCCGGCTGCTGGAACAGCGCAACCGCACCTGGGAGCTGCTCAACGCCATCCCCGGCGTCAGTTGCGTCAAACCCATGGGCGCGCTGTACGCCTTCCCACGGATCGATCCGAAAGTCTGCCCGATTCTCAACGACGAGAAATTCGTGCTCGACCTGCTGCTATCGGAAAAACTGCTGGTCGTACAGGGCACGGCATTCAACTGGCCATGGCCGGATCACTTCCGCGTCGTCACCTTGCCGCGCGTGGATGACTTGGAGATGGCCATCGGTCGTATCGGCAACTTCCTGAAGTCTTATCGCCAGTAGTGAAACGTAGCTGTACGGCCGAGATCCGGTCGTACAGCGAGCATCTGGCAACACTTCTATTCCGCCACCCTCCCTACTTACTACGTTAACCTCTCATTTGCCCCCATCCCCCTATAATCATGGGGAAATACGGCAACTAAGGACAGATATCGAGCGGTGTTTCATGTGGGAAAATCCCTTCAAGGCTCTACATTCATGCTGTAGGACACAGTTTGAAATAGTCGCTCGGTTGAATAGCCCCATGGCGCACCTTATATACCCCGCAGTACGCAACATATTAAGCATGAGGAGAACTCTACAACCATGATGCGCATCCTGCTGTTTTTGGCCACTAACCTGGCGGTCGTGCTGATTGCCAGTGTCACCCTGAGCCTTTTTGGCTTCAATGGGTTCATGGCGGCCAATGGGGTTGACCTGAACCTCAATCAGCTGCTGATTTTCTGTGCGGTCTTTGGTTTTGCCGGCTCGCTCTTCTCGCTGTTCATCTCCAAGTGGATGGCGAAGATGAGTACCAGCACCCAGGTCATCACTCAGCCCCGTACCCGCCACGAACAATGGTTACTGCAAACCGTTGAACAGCTGTCCCGCGAGGCGGGCATCAAGATGCCTGAAGTCGGAATTTTCCCGGCCTATGAAGCCAACGCCTTCGCGACCGGCTGGAACAAGAACGACGCGCTCGTTGCCGTGAGTCAGGGCATGCTCGAACGCTTCTCGTACGATGAAGTGAAGGCCGTGCTGGCCCACGAGATCGGCCACGTGGCCAACGGTGACATGGTCACCCTCGCACTGGTCCAGGGCGTGGTGAACACCTTCGTGATGTTCTTCGCACGGATCATCGGTAACTTCGTCGACAAGGTGATCTTCAAGAACGAAGAAGGCCGTGGCATTGCCTACTTCGTGGCGACCATCTTCGCGGAAGTGGTACTCGGCTTCCTGGCCAGCGCCATCGTGATGTGGTTCTCGCGCAAACGCGAATTCCGCGCGGACGAAGCCGGTGCACGCCTGGCCGGCACCGGGGCGATGATCGCAGCGCTGCAACACCTGCGCTCCGAACAGGGCCTGCCGGTGCATATGCCGGACAGCCTGACCGCCTTCGGCATCAACGGCGGCATCAAACAGGGCCTGGCTCGCATGTTTATGAGCCACCCACCGCTGGAAGAGCGCATCGACGCCTTGCGTCGTCGCGGCTGACGGCAACCGGCAATACCGAAAAGGGGCGATCTGACTGATCGCCCCTTTTTAGTGGGCGCGATTTACACCCTGGTCAGTCGGTATGCGCGTTCGTCCAGGCGCGGCACGCCGTCCTGCACGAATTTCCAGCTCTCGCCCAGAATGTCTTGCTCCTCCAGCACTTGCAGCGTCCAGTGCGACGCGAGCAACACCCTCACCTCATCCTGCGTGACCGCAAAGGGCGGACCGGCTTTCAGCGCCTGGTCGTAATCCAAGGTGATCAACAGGCCCTCACAGCCCGCACGCAGGCAACGATTCAAGTGCGCTGCATAACGTGCCCGCATCAACGGCGGCAAAGCGATCAACGCGGCACGGTCATACAACGCAGCGCAGTCGGCCAACACCTCGGCGTCCAATGCAAAGAAGTCACCGCACCACACCTCGATCAACGCAGCCTGATACACCGTGAACGCACCATGCTGATGAATTCGCGGGTGCAGCCCCTGCTCACTGAAGAACGTCTGCACAGCCTGTTCCGATAGCTCCACCCCAAGCACCCGATGCCCCAGACTGGCCAGCCATATCAGGTCCAGGCTCTTGCCGCACAGCGTCACCAACACCTGAGCGCCGTGAGCCAGGGCCAGTGAGGGCCAATGCCGCAGCAAATAAGGATTGATGTCGGACTGATGAAAGCCGATCTGGTTGGTCGCCCAACGGTCATGCCAAAACTCAGGTTCCATGGATCACCCCAAAAATTCGATCAAATACTGCTAAAACTTATATTAGATTTAGATCAATGATCTGATTGAAGATGGGCCCATGTTAACGCTCAGGACCCTTCAAATGCTCCCTAGCCTGTTTATCTCCCATGGCTCGCCCATGCTGGCCCTGCAACCTGGCGCCAGCGGTCCTGCCCTGCAGCGCCTCGCCGCGCAATTGCCCAGACCGAAGGCCATTGTAGTTGTGTCGGCCCACTGGGAAAGCGAGGAATTACTGGTCAGCGGCAGTGCCGCCCCGCAAACCTGGCACGACTTCGGCGGTTTTCCCCGCGAGCTGTTCGCCGTGCAGTACCCGGCGCCAGGGGACCCGCAGTTGGCCAGCGAAGTTGTCGCATTGCTCCACGCCGACGGCTTGAATGCGAGAGTCGATGAGCGCCGCCCTTTTGATCATGGCACTTGGGTGCCGCTCTCGCTGATGTACCCGGCAGCCGACATTCCCGTGGTGCAAGTTTCCCTTCCCAGTCGTATGGGCCCTGCCCTGCAAACTCGCATTGGCCACGCCCTTGCGGGCCTGCGCAGCCAAGGCGTGTTGCTGATCGGTTCCGGCAGCATCACCCATAACCTGGGTGAACTGGACTGGCACGCGGGACCGGAGAGCACCGAGCCCTGGGCGCGGGAGTTCCGCGATTGGGTGGTGGATAAACTGGCGGCCAATGATGAAGCGGCCCTGCATGACTACCGTCGCCAGGCGCCCTATGCCGTGCGCAGCCATCCGAGCGACGAACACCTGTTACCGTTGTTCTTCGCGCGTGGCGCCGGCGGCACGTTTGGTGTGGCGCACCAAGGCTTCACGATGGGCGCGCTCGGCATGGACATCTACCGATTCGACTAACTGTAAAATCAGGCAAAAAAATCCCCGAACCAGTCGGGGATTTTTTATTTTCGATCAATCAGCCCAAGGGCCGATCAATCTTCGCGGTAGCGACGCAGCTTCAGCTGCTTACCGGCAACGCGAGTGTCTTTCAGCTTGGCCAGCAGTTTTTCCAGACCGTCTTCCGGCAGCTCCACCAGGGAGAAGCTGTCACGGACCTGAATGCGACCGATAGCCTCACGCGCCAGGCCACCCTCGTTGAGGATAGCGCCCAGCAGGTTCTTGGCAGCGATACCGTCACGCGCACCCAGCGCGGTACGGCAACGGGCACGGCCTTCGGCCAATGGCACCGGAGCGCGACGCTCACGATCACCACGGTCCGGACGGTCGCCGGAACGCTCTGGACGATCACCGCGCGGGGCGCTGTTCGGAACCAGTGGGCGTTCTTTCTCGATGGCGGCCAGGGTCAGGGCCTGACCGTTGGTGGCCTTGCGCAGCAGTGCGGCGGCCAGAGCACGCGGGGTGCAACCGATATCGGCGGTCAGGCGGTCCAGCAAGTCGCCGTGGGTCGATTCAGCGTCAGCCACCAGGGGTGCCAGGCTGTTGGTCAGTTTCTTGATGCGGGCATCGAGAACGGCCTGGGCATCCGGCAGGCGTACTTCGGCCACCTTCTGACCGGTCACACGCTCGATCACTTGCAGCATGCGGCGCTCACGCGGCGTCACCAGCAGCAAGGCACGACCTTCGCGACCGGCACGGCCGGTACGGCCGATACGGTGAACGTAGGATTCCGGATCGTACGGCATGTCAACGTTGAACACGTGGGTGATACGTGGAACGTCAAGGCCGCGAGCAGCAACGTCGGTCGCCACAACGATGTCCAGACGGCCATCCTTGAGGGAGTCGATCACGCGCTCACGTTGGTTCTGGGCGATGTCACCGTTCAGCGCAGCGGCTTTGTAGCCTTTGGCTTCCAGGGCACTGGCCAGGTCCAGGGTCGCTTGCTTGGTGCGCACGAACATGATCAGGGCGTCGAAGTCTTCGACTTCCAGCAGGCTCAATACAGCCGAGGTCTTCTGGTCAGCGTGAACCAACAGGTGAGCCTGTTCGATCGCGGTAACGGTCTGAGTCTTGGTCTGGATCTTCACGTGCTCCGGATCGCGCAGGTGGCGTTCGGCAATGGCACGGATCGACTGAGGCAGCGTGGCCGAGAACAGTACGGTCTGACGGGTGGCTGGCAGAGCCTTGAAGATGACTTCCAGATCGTCCATGAAGCCCAGCTTCAACATTTCGTCAGCTTCGTCGAGAACCAAGTGGTTCACGGTCGACAGGACTTTCTCGTCACGACGCAGGTGGTCGCACAGACGGCCCGGGGTGGCGACAACGATCTGTGCGCCATTACGGATGGCTTTCAGTTGTGGGCCCATCGGCGCGCCGCCGTAAACGGCCACAACGGTTACACCAGGCATTTGCTTGGCGTAGGTTTCAAAAGCGGTTGCTACTTGCAGCGCCAACTCACGGGTTGGCGCCAGGATCAGGGCTTGCGGTTCGCGCTTGGCAGGATCGATGCAATGCAGGATAGGCAGGGCAAACGCGGCGGTTTTACCGGTACCGGTTTGCGCCTGGCCAATCATGTCCTTACCGGCCATGATGATTGGGATCGATTGCTGCTGAATAGCCGAAGGTTCTTCGTAGCCGGTCGCTGCGACGGCTGCAAGAATGTTCGGATTAAGATTAAAAGCGGCGAAGCCGCCGGTTTCCTGGGTCATGGGTCTGCCTCTGAGTGCATCCGCAAAGACCCATGCTCCAAAGCTGCGCATGCCGTGTTGAGACTCAAGAGTCGCCCTGGCTGCTTTGTCGGCGGGGATTTGCGAAAACGAATGAATGAAAAAGATTCGTCAAGGGAGAGTCCGCTGTGCGGACGTGCAGCCGAAGCTGACTTCGGGGAATTGCGCTACCTAAACGCGGCCCGGTTAAAGGCCGGCGCGCACTATACCGGAAATAGCCGAAAAAGGGAGCTTTTTTTATCGGCGGCCGCCGATAAACGCGCGGCTGCAACGCTTTTAAAAACCAAATCGATCGGGTTTGTTTTTACAAAGGCCCGGCCCCGCAGGCTAACGCGCTTAAACGTTTCACTTAACTTTTAAGACCCTTTGGTTTGAAACCTGCCCGTTACCGGACGAATTCAGCAAGAGAATGATCCCCCACCGGGGCCACCTTCCCCCACAAGAGCGCGGACGGGCGCGCTCAGCCTACTAAGTGGCCGACCTAATCGCCTTGATCAGTGGCTGCAACGAGTAGCCCAGTTGCGCTGCCAGTGCTTCGGCACGAGCCGAAAGTGCGTGCAGGTCGAGCTCTTGATCCAACTCCGACGGCACCAACAGGATGACGTTGCCCTCCTTCACCGGCAATTCCCAGTAATGCCGGTGATACAAACCGCGCAGCAACGCCGCGCCCAACGGTTTGCCATCGTCGGTGGCCCACTGGTTGATTACCAACCAGCCGCCGGGGTTGAGTTTCTTCTGGCAGTTCTCCAGGAAAGCCCAGGCCAGGTGCCCGACGCCGGGGCCCACATCGGTATACAGGTCGACGAACACCAGATCGGCCGGTTCGGCGCTTTCCAGCAACTCCAGGGCATCGCCGATGCGGATATACAGGCGCGGATCGTCGTCCAAGCCCATGTATTCGATGGCCAGGCGCGGCACGTCGGGGCGCAGTTCGATGGCTTCGACATCCTCCAATGGCAGGAACTTGAGGCATGCCTGGGTCAGCGTACCGGCGCCCAGGCCAAGGAACAGCGCGCTCTCGGGCTGCTCGTGGCACAACGCGCCGATCAGCATGGCGCGGGTGTAGTCGTACTCCAGCCAGCTCGGGTCGGCGGTGAACACACAGCTTTGCTCGATGGCATCGCCGAATTCGAGAAACCGGTAGTCGGCCACTTCGAGCACTCGGATCATGCCGAAGTCATCATGGACCTCGGCCAGCACGCGCTCGACACGCTCCTCTGTCATCACTGCTCCTAAAGGGTTTACCGCTGGGCAAAGGCGCGATTGTCGGCCAACCGGCGGCAACAGGTCACGCACTAATTGCTGATAACATTGGCGCCCGACCGTCAATCAGCCAATCGAGTTCAAGATGAGCCAACCGTGGAGCCCCGAGAGCTGGCGCGCCCTGCCGATCCAGCAACAACCCCAGTACCCGGATGCAGCGCACCTGTTGCAAGTGGAGCAAAGCCTGGCCAGCTATCCGCCGCTGGTGTTCGCCGGGGAAGCCCGCGAGTTGCGCCGTCAGTTTGCCGAAGTGACCCAAGGCCGCGCCTTCCTGTTGCAGGGCGGTGACTGCGCCGAAAGTTTTGCCGAGTTCTCCGCCGCGAAAATCCGCGACACCTTCAAGGTGCTACTGCAGATGGCCATCGTGATGACCTTCGCTGCCGGTTGCCCGGTGGTGAAAGTCGGGCGTATGGCCGGTCAATTCGCCAAGCCGCGCTCGGCCAACGATGAAACCATCGATGGCATCACCCTGCCCGCCTACCGAGGCGATATCGTCAACGGCATCGGTTTCGACGAGAAAAGCCGCGTGCCGGACCCGGAGCGGCTGCTGCAGTCCTACCACCAGTCCACCGCCACCCTCAACCTGCTGCGCGCCTTCGCCCAGGGCGGGTTTGCCGACCTGCACCAAGTGCACAAGTGGAACCTGGACTTCATCGCCAACTCCGCGCTGGCCGACAAATACAGCCAACTGGCCGACCGCATCGACGAAACCCTGGCGTTCATGCGCGCCTGCGGCATGGACAGTTCGCCGCAACTGCGCGAGACCAGCTTCTTCACCGCCCACGAAGCGCTGCTGCTCAATTACGAACAAGCCTTCGTTCGCCGTGACAGCCTGACCAACGATTACTACGACTGCTCGGCCCATATGCTGTGGATCGGCGACCGTACCCGTCAGTTGGACGGCGCCCACGTCGAGTTCCTGCGCGGGGTGAACAACCCGATCGGTGTCAAGGTCGGCCCAAGCATGGACCCGGACGATCTGATCCGCCTGATCGACATCCTCAACCCGGACAACGACCCCGGCCGCCTCAACCTGATTGCGCGCATGGGCGCCGGCAAGGTCGGCGACCACCTGCCCAATCTGATCCGCGCCGTGCAGCGCGAGGGCAAACAAGTGCTGTGGAGTTCCGACCCGATGCACGGCAACACCATCAAGGCCAGCAGCGGCTACAAGACCCGGGATTTTGCGCAGATCCTGGCGGAGGTGAAGGCGTTCTTCCAGGTGCATCAGGCCGAGGGCACCTATGCCGGCGGGATTCATATCGAGATGACCGGGCAGAACGTCACCGAATGCATCGGCGGCGCCCGGCCGATCACCGAGGATGGTTTGTCGGACCGCTACCACACCCACTGCGACCCACGGATGAATGCCGATCAGTCGCTGGAGCTGGCGTTTCTGATTGCCGAGACGTTGAAGCAGGTCAAACGCTGAGACTGGGCTGACGCCCTCGTGGGCAAGCCCACTCCCACAGGGAATGCATTGCAATCAAACCCTGCATTCCAATGTAGGAGTGGGCTTGCCCACGATGAGGCCCTAACGGCCAACATCCAAGCCGATCATCGCGCTGCGCAATCGATCGGCACTGGGCCTTTGGCAATTGAGCTGTACCTGTTGCAACCCCAGCCAGTCGGCCATCTGACGCAAATTCACGGCCAACGCCCGCATCCCCTCCTCGTCCAGACCTGGCGCTTCTTCGTGCACTGCATGCACCGCCAGGCGTGAGTAGGCGCGTTCGGCGCGCAGGTCAACCCGCGCGGCGATGCGTTCATTGTGCAGAAACGGCAGCACGTAGTAGCCGTACACGCGCTTATGTTGCGGCGTGTAGATCTCCAAGCGGTAGCGGAAGTCGAACAGACGCTCGGTGCGGCTGCGCTCCCAGATCAGCGAATCGAACGGCGACAGCAAGGCACTGGCCGGTACTTTGCGCGGCACGGTTGGGGCTGGCAGGCAGTACGCCGGTTGCTTCCAATCCTGCACCCGACAACTGAGCAACTGGCCCGCTTCCACCAGTTCGGCAAGGCGAATGCGGCTGTCGGCGGGGTCCAGACGAAAGTAATCGCGCAGGTCTTTTTCAGTACCTACCCCCAGCGCGGTGGCGCTATGCAACAACAGGCCACGTTGCGCCTCGGCCTCACTCACCTGGGTGTTCAGGATGGCGTCGGGGATCACCCGATCAGGCAAATCGTAGAGGCGCTCGAACCCACGCCGACCGGCAACGGTGACCAGGCCCGCAGCAAACAGCCATTCCAGCGCGTGCTTTTCGTCACTCCAGTCCCACCACGGGCCGGCGCGCTCCTCGCGGGTCGACAGACTGCCAGCACCCAGCGCACCCTGTTGTTCCACCGTCTTCAGCACGCGCTGGATAACGGCTTGCTGTTCGCGGCCAAAGCGCGCCATCTGCGCATAAATGCCCTGCCCCTGCTGAGCCCGTGCCATGCGCCAGCGCAGCAATGGATACAACGCCATGGGCAGCAATGAGGCTTCGTGCCCCCAATATTCGAACAGCGACCGTCGCCGCCCCTGGCTCCAGGCGGCGTGCTCCAGCAACGCCGGTGAGTACTGGCCTAGCCTGGAAAACAACGGCAGGTAATGGGAACGCACCAGCGCATTGACCGAGTCGATCTGCAACACCCCGAGTCGCTCGATCAAGCGATTGACATGGGTGGCCTTGACCAACGCCGGCGGCTGACGCCCGGAAAACCCTTGGGCTGCCAGCGCCAGGCGTCGCGCTTGTTTGAGGGAGAAACACAGGTCGGCAGGCATGGCAGTCTCCGTGAGGGCTCGCCGCCTACCCTACTGCATCCATGGTTATTTTCGCAGCGGGTCCTGCCAGAAATGCTGATGACGCTCGCGCTCCACATCGGCGCGGTTGAGGCCGATGTCCTTCAATGCGTCATCGCTCAAGCTCGCCAGCAACCGACGCTCCTGATGCAGTACCTGCCAACGGCTCATCACCTGAAATAGCCCGGCAAACGGGCGTTTCGCCAACAGCACAAAACCTTTCTGACCTTTCATCTCGTCACCCTCCCTTGGGGATGACGCCAGTGTGTGCTTGGCCCTATGATCAATCCAACGAATGTTTCTTATGCAATCCATCTCGGAGATTGATCAATTGTCCGGTTACCCAAGCATTGATACGGACGTGCTGCGCACCTTCGTCGCCATCGCCGATCACGGCGGGTTCACCCGCGCTGGAGAGTTGGTCAACCGCACGCAGTCGGCGGTGAGCATGCAGATGAAACGCCTGGAGGAAGACGTGCTGCAGCGCAAACTGTTCGAGCGCGATGGCCGCCAAGTGCGGTTGACGCCAGAGGGCCAGGTGTTGCTGGGGTATGCGCGACGCATCCTCAAGCTGCACAGCGAAGTGTTCAACACCTTGCGCGAGCCGCATATGGTGGGGCTGGTGCGCATCGGCACGCCGGACGACTACGTAATGCGTTTCCTGCCGGGCATTCTCAAGCCGTTTTCCAAGGCATACCCGTTGATCCAGATCGAGATGCACTGCGAGTCGTCCACGGTGTTGATGCAGCGCCGGGACCTGGCATTGACCGTGGTCAGCCGCGAGCCGGGCCATGAAATCGGCGAGCTGCTGCGTACCGAACGCATGGTGTGGGCGGCATCGCCGTGCTTTTGCGTGGACGAACATGATGCGCTGCCGCTGGCGGTCTCCGGCACCGATTGCGTCTATACCCAATGGACCTGCGCCGCGCTGGAGGCGGCCGGACGGGACTACCGCCTGGCGTATCACAGCTCCAACGTCGCGGCGATCCAGGCGGTAGTGAATGCCGGGCTGGCGGTGATGATCTGCATGGAAAGCCTGGTGACCGAGGAACTGCGCGTACTCGGCAGCGACGAAGGCTTCCCGCCGCTGCCGTCGATGAACCTGCACCTGTTACGCAACGCCAACATGACCTCGCCGATCACCGAGTGCCTGGCCGATTACATCCGCGAGGGCTTCAGACTTTAAACGTCAGCATCACCGCGCACACCACCAGGAAGGCGCAGAACAGGCCGCGCAGCAGGCGTTCCGGCATGGCATGGGCGACCTTCACGCCCCAACTGATGCTGAGCAGGCCGCCGATGGCCAGCGGCAAGCCGATCATCCAGTCCACTTCGTGGTGCCAGGCGTAGGTCACCAGGGTCACGCCAGTGCTGGGCAGCGCCAGCGCCAGGGATAATCCTTGGGCGACCACCTGCGTGGTGCCGAACACGCTGGTCAGCACCGGCGTGGCGACCACGGCGCCGCCCACTCCGAACAAGCCCCCCATGGACCCGGAAGCCGCGCCCAGCACGCCAAGCCAAGGCCAGCCGTAGCGCATCTGCGCCGTGGCTGGTGCGTTGCGCGTGAACATTCGCACCAGGTTGTAGGCCGACAGCACCAGCAAAAACACGATAAAGCCGATGCGCATCGCTCCGGCATCCAGGCCGACCGCCCAGATCGATCCCAGCCAAGCGAAGATAAATCCCATTACGCCCAAGGGTAAGGCGTGGCGTAATTCGATGCGATTGCGCTGGTGATAGCGCCACAGCGCCAGCATCACATTGGGCACCACCATGACCAGCGCGGTGCCCTGGGCAATCTGTTGATCCAGGCCGAACAGCACGCCGAGCACCGGGATAGCAATCAGCCCACCGCCAATGCCGAACAACCCGCCGACCGTGCCGAGGGCTGCGCCCAAGACCAGATAAATCGCTAAATCCAACACCGCGCATTACTCCACCAACCCAAGACCTCGCATGCTACGCAGTCGCGCCTGGCGCGGAAACGCACAGCAACGCACAATGGCTGTGCCAATCTCGCACAAGCAGCCGCCATGAACCCGAACATCTTGACCGACCAACTGAGCCTGTTTCTCGACGTATTGGAGACCGGCAGCTTCTCCGCCGCGGCGCGTCGCCATCCGCTGACGCCGTCGGCCGTGGCCCGGCGTATCGACAGCCTGGAAAATTCGGTGGGCAGTCGTCTGTTCCAGCGCAGCACCCACGCGGTGGTGCCGACACCGGCGGGCCTGGCTTTTGCCGAACGGGCGCGGCGAATTGTCAGCGAGCTGCAACTGGCAAGAGCCGAAGCGGTGTCCCTAAGCCATGCGCCGGAAGGCTTGATTCGGGTGGATGCGCCGGCCGCTTTTGGGCGACGCCACCTGGCACCGGTGATTGCCGACTTCCTCAACGTATACCCCGGGCTGGATGTGCACCTGCATCTGATCGATAGCTTCGTGGACATGCAGGGCGCGCACCTGGGCAAAGTCGATCTGGTGTTGCGCGCCGGGCATATCGTCGATACGCGGCTGATCGCCACCCCATTGGCCAGCATCGTGCGCATCGCCTGCGCCAGCCCGGCCTATCTGAAAAGCCGCGGCACGCCGACCCATCCTCGGGAACTGAGCGACCACGATGGCTTGGACTGGGACGGACTGGCGCCTATGTTTGCCTGGCGCTTCGAGCTGGATGGGCGCCGCGCCACCTACCGCCCGCAGCGCATCCGCATGAGCGCCAATAACGCCGAAGCCTTGCTTTGCGGAGCGCTCGCCGGGCTGGGTATCGCCCATCTGCCGACATGGTTGGCCAGTGAGTACCTAGTGCGCGGCGAACTGTTACCGCTGTTTTGCGAAAACGGTTTGCCCAGTCCGGAAACCACCGGGATCTACGCCTTGCGCCTGGAGCAACAACCCAACGCCCGCAGTCGTCTGCTGCTCGAATACTTGAAAACGCGTTTCAGCCCAGTGCCACCGTGGGATCTGGCACTGCAGAGCGGCTTGATCTGACCGTTAGGGCAGAATTACCTGGCGCATTAAAGATTTGCCCGCTAGATTCCAGAGCAGACACGTTTTTAAGGCGCCACCATGAGCAAGAACCCTGCCCCCTGCGAATCCCTGATGCTGGACAACCAGCTGTGTTTCGCCCTGCATTCCACCTCACTGCTGATGACCAAGGTCTACAAGCCGCTGCTGCAAGCGCTGGGCCTGACCTACCCGCAGTACCTGGCCATGATGGTGTTGTGGGAAGAGGACGGTTTAACCGTCGGTGAAATCAGTAGCCGACTGTTGACCGATCCCGGCTCCCTCACTCCCCTGCTCAAGCGTCTGGAAGCCGAAGATCTGCTCAGCCGCACCCGCAGCCGCGAAGACGAGCGCGTGGTGGTGGTGGAGTTGACCGATGCTGGCCGCGCCTTGCAAGCCAAGGCCATGGGGATCCCTCAATGCATTCTCGGCGCCAGCGGTCTGGAGCTGGACCAATTGCGCAAGCTGCAAGCGGATCTGCTCGCGTTGCGCGGCAACTTGCAAAACGCGATCTGAACACAGTAAAGACGTGGGGGGGGGCTTGCCCCCGATTGCGGCAGCTCGGTCAAAAATTTGTCGACTGATAAACCGCCATCGGGGGCAAGCCCCCTCCCACAGCGATTTAGAGCGGGACGAAAATATTTTTAACTTTTATCTTGCGCGCTAAACATTAGCGCTATACATTTGCCCTCACCAACTACTTAGCGCACAAAACTTTAGCGCTAAAAAAACGAGGGTTCCACCATGCAAACGCTCTATACCGCAGTAGCCACCGCCACCGGCGGCCGTGATGGTCGCGCTGTTTCCAGCGATAACATCCTCGACGTCAAGCTCTCCACCCCGAAAGAACTCGGCGGTGCCGGCGGCCAGGCCACCAACCCGGAACAACTGTTCGCCGCCGGTTACTCGGCCTGCTTTATCGGCGCACTGAAATTCGTTGCTAGCCAGACCAAACGCAAAATCCCGGATAACGCCGCGATCACCGCTCACGTCGGTATCGGCCAGATCCCCGGCGGTTTCGGCTTGGATATCGACCTGCACATCGGCCTGCCAGGCCTGAGCCAGGCGGATGCGCAAAGCCTGGTCGACGCCGCTCACCAGGTCTGCCCGTATTCCAACGCCACCCGTGGCAACGTCGATGTACGTCTGCATGTAACCGTCTGATCAACTCTGTCGCCTAAGGAGAAGCACATGAACACCATTGGTAAAGCACTCACCGGCACCCTGCTCGCCCTGTCCATCGGCAGCGCCTTCGCGGCGACCGGCGAGGTGGAGCACAACACCCAGGCTTTTCTGGATGCGTTGAATGCCGGTACCGGCAAACCCATCGAACAACTGACGCCGAAAGACGCCCGTGCGGTGCTGGCCGGCGCTCAGGCGGGGGTGAAGCTGACGCTGCCCCAGGCGGACGTGAGCCACAAGACCATCCAGGTCGATGGCCAGCCGCTGGAGCTGACCATCGTGCGTCCAGCCGGGGTCAAGGGCACATTGCCGGTGTTTATGTTCTTCCACGGTGGCGGCTGGGTGCTGGGGGATTACCCTACCCATGAACGCTTGGTACGGGATCTGGTGGCGGGTTCGGGAGCGGCGGCAGTGTTCGTCAACTACACGCCTTCACCCGAGGCCCATTACCCGGTGGCGATCAATCAGGCCTATGCCGCCACGAAGTGGGTGGCCGAGCATGGCAAAGAGATCAACGTCGACGGCAAGCGCCTGGCGGTGGCCGGTAACAGCGTCGGCGGCAACATGGCCGCAGTGGTCAGCCTGATGGCCAAAGACAAGGGTACGCCGGCAATCAAGTTCCAGTTGCTGTTATGGCCGGTAACGGACGCCAACTTCGAGACAGCGTCCTACAACCAGTACGCCGAAGGGCACTTCCTTACCAAAAATATGATGAAGTGGTTCTGGGACAACTACACCACCGACGCCGAGCAACGCGCCGAGATCTACGCCTCACCGCTGCGCGCCACCACCGCGCAACTCAAGGGTCTACCACCAGCAATGGTGCAGACCGCCGGCGCCGACGTGCTGCGCGACGAAGGCGAGGCGTATGCGCGCAAACTGGACGAGGCCGGCGTGCCGGTGACGGCGGTGCGTTACAACGGCATGATCCACGACTACGGGTTGCTTAACGTGGTCAGCCAAGTGCCGGCGGTGCGTTCGGCCCTGTTGCAGGCGTCCGATGAGCTCAAGCAACACCTGAAGTAACCCACCGCCCACGAAAAAGCCCGACGCTAGGTCGGGCTTTTTTTCGTATCGGCGAAGCCAGAATTACTTCTTGGCGCGACCTTTGTACGAACCACCTTCACGGGTGTCGATTTCGATCAGGTCGTCGATTTCGATGAAATCGGCTACTTGCAGTTCGGTGCCGTTGCTCAGCTTGGCAGGCTTCATCACCTTGCCGGAAGTGTCGCCACGGGCGGAACCTTCGGTGTAGGCAACCTTACGCACGATAGTGGTCGGCAGCTCTACGGAAACCAGGCGCTCTTCGAAGAAAATCGCTTCGCAGACGTCTTCCATGCCTTCTTCGATGAACGGCAGAACGGCTTCGATATCTTCAGCGTTCAGCTCGTACATGGTGTAGTCGGTGGTGTCCATGAACGTGTAGGTGTCGCCGCTGATGAAGGACAGGGTCGCTTCTTTGCGGTCGAGGATCACGTCGTCCAGTTTGTCGTCGGCGCTGTAGACGATCTCGGTCTTGTAACCGGTCAGCAGGTTCTTCAGCTTGGTCTTCATGATTGCGCTGTTACGACCAGACTTGGTGAACTCAGCTTTCTGAACCAGCCAAGGGTCGTTTTCGAGACGGATCACTGTACCGGGTTTCAGTTCTTTACCAGTTTTCATTACGTATATCCGAAATTTGGATGGGATTTACAAAAATCAAGGTCGCGTATCATATCCAACTTTCATAAAACTGTACCAGCGCCGTCGCAAGATCGTCCTGCAATGCCTGTTCCAGACACCACGACTCGGCATGCCGGGCTACCTCGGGCCAGTGTTCCAGCAGCATTTTCCAAGCGCTGGCCATATCGCCCTCGGTGTTCCAGGCTTGCCAGAGAGCCACGAGCGCAGTTTTCGCCGCCGGAGAAAGCGCGGCGGTGTAGAGGTCTAGAAACGCGTCAAGTTTGTCCAGATGAATGTCTTCGTCCTGGCGATAGATATGCCACAACAGCGGTCGGCCAGCCCACTGGGCGCGCACGAACGAGTCTTCGCCGCGCACGGCATTGAAGTCGCAGCACCAGAGCAGACGGTCGTATTGCTCCTGGCGCACGAACGGCAGCACCTGCACGGTCAGGGCTTGGCGCCGATGAATATCCCCGGCTGCCAACCCATCCACGCCGAGCCAGCGCTGCACATCGCCGAGTATGCGCCCCTCGGGCACCAACAGATGAGTGGCGGTCCCGTCCGTCGACAACACGTCCAGCCATGGGGCCAGCCCAGGGTTTTCGTAAGCAAACAGTGAGATCAATCGCGTGCCAATGGTCGGAAATACGCCCATCGCATGCAGGAATTGTCGCTGCGCCTCGGCGTCTTGCTGAAAAGCCTGACGTTGCTCCAGCAATCCAGCCTCTCGCAATAACCCTCCAGTGCCTTCGCGGAACCCCGGAAAGAAGAAGTACTTCTGCACGCCCTTGAACTTCACCGACGGCAAACGATGGCAACCCACCACCCACTCTTCGGCGCTGAGGTAATCCAGGTTCATCCACAGCGGAGTCCGTTCGCACGCGGCCATGGCTTCCATATAGTCCGGCGGCAACTGACATGCGAACGCTGCGATCACCACATCTGCCGCCGAAGCCTGTGCCCACTCGGCCGGCCAGTGGCGCACGTCGACGCCCTCTTGCCATTGCTGGTCGAGCCGAATGTCAATGTCAGGGCACATACGTTCGAAGGCGCGCAAGTCATCGACCCACAAGCGCACGGCACAACCGTGCTCCACCACCAATTGCCGGGCCAGGCGCCAGGTCACGCCGATGTCGCCGTAGTTATCGACGACGCTGCAAAAAATATCCCAGCGGGCTTTCATTCCGGGCTCCATCGATCAAATGGGCGATTGTCCGCATAAATGCACGGATGCAGAAGTCTTGATCGTGATTATTCTGCACAGGGGCTGTGCGACAATCGCCGCCATGCCGTCAATGCCCGCCAGGAGGCCGCCATGTCTGACCGTCCGTTATCGCTGCCCAAACTTATGCTCGCCATCGCCCTGGGCCTATGGCTGGGGTTCGTCGCCATTGTGCTGACCACTTGGCTGGCCTCGCGCTACCTCTTCCCTCAAGCCTTGGCTCCAGTGGCCCAGGCCGTCCAGCATTGGGGCACGCCCGCCGCCGCTGTTGCGCCGGAACCGCCCAACCGAATGTTCGAGCAGTACCAGCAGAATTTGCAAAAACAGGAGCAGCAACAAGCCCTGGATCAGGCGCGCAACAATGCGCGCAACCTGTCCAACCCCAAATGTCAGTTCTGGCTGCAACAGGACCAGAACGCCCCGACCGAGAAGTCCCGCGCCAACGTCCTGCAATTCTGCGATTGATGAACATGAATAAATACGCTGTCCACACGCTCATCCTGGAAAAACTCGGCGTCGATCTCGACATCGCTCAACGTGCCGCGCAGACCGCCTACGAAACCGCGACCCACGAAGAAAACATCGCCGAGAACAAATACGACACCCTCGGGTTGGAAGCCTCTTACCTGGCGACCGGGCAAGCCAGACGCGTTGAGGAAATCAAGCAGGCCCTGACACTGTGCCAGAACCTGCCAGTGCGGCCCTACGATGAGCAGCGTGGTATAGAAGTCGGTGCGTTACTGGGCCTGGAAGACCAGAACGGTCGCCAGCAGTGGCTGTTCCTGGCGCCCGATGCGGCGGGATTGAAAGTGGATGTGGTGGGCCAGCCGGTAACCGTCATCACCCCGCGCTCGCCCCTGGGCAAAAGCCTGCTGGGCAAGTTCGAAGGCGATGAGGTGGAAGTGCTGGTGGCCGGCGCCCGGCAGTACTTCACGGTTACCGACGCCAAATAATCGGTAGGCGCGCTTGTTCGTATAGGACGCCATGTTAACCCTGGCGCCCTGCGTGATCCTGAGTACCAACGCCTAAGGTCAGTGAACCGGCAGTTCCACGCCGTCGAACAGTTCTTCCAGCTCCTGCTTGTTATGGCACTGGATGGCCTTGGCCATCACTTCGCGAGTCAGGTGTGGGGCGAACTTCTCGATGAAATCGCACATGAACCCGCGCAGGAACGTACCGCGACGGAAACCGATCTTGGTCACGCTGGACTCGAACAATTCGCTGGCATCCAGCACAACCAAGTCTTTATCGAGGTTGGTGTCCACCGCCATCTTGGCGACGATACCCACCCCCAGTCCCAGGCGCACGTAAGTCTTGATTACGTCGGCGTCGGCGGCGGTAAACACCACTTTCGGCGTGAGGCCACGATGACTGAAGGCTTCATCAAGCTTGGAACGGCCGGTGAACCCGAACACGTAGGTGACGATCGGGTATTCCGCCAGGGCTTCGAGGGTCAGTTTCGGCAGCTTGGCCAACGGGTGGCCCTGAGGCACCACCACGCAACGGTTCCAGCGATAGCACGGCATCATCACCAGATCGCCGAACAGCTCCAGCGCCTCGGTGGCGATGGCGAAATCGACGGTGCCGTCGGCGGCCATCTCGGCGATCTGCATCGGCGACCCTTGGTGCATGTGCAACGCCACGTCCGGGTACTGTTTGATGAAGTCGCGAATCACCGGTGGCAGTGCATAACGGGCCTGGGTGTGGGTGGTGGCGATCGACAAGGTGCCTTTTTTCTCGTTGGAAAATTCCTGGGCGATCTGTTTGATGCTTTCGACTTTACGCAGAATCTCGCCGGCGGTGGTGATGATGCGCTCACCGGCCGGTGTCACGCGGGTGAGGTGCTTGCCGCTGCGCGCGAACACTTCGACGCCCAACTCGTCTTCGAGCAGGCGGATCTGCTTGCTGATACCCGGTTGCGAGGTGTAAAGGCTTTGAGCGGTAGCGGAAACGTTGAGGTCGTGGTGCGCCACTTCCCAGATGTAGCGCAGTTGTTGAAGCTTCATATGTGTCCCTCAAAGCAGATAGACGCCACGGGTATCAGCAGCGATATATAACTATATTAAAGGTCAGAAGGATAAATCTAGAACTTTTTATCCCTTCTCCCATTCACACGTCATCACTGCGTCGACGTTGTAGCGACGGCACCAGGTAAACCGGCACCGTAGACAGCTGCACCACCCGCGTGGCAGTACGGCCCAATGGCGTGGCCTGCGCACTGGTAGAGCTATGACTTCCTACGATCAACAAGTCGACGGAAAGTTTACGCAGTTGGTCGAGAATCACCTCGCACGGGTCGCCCTGAATCACGCGCACCGAGCGGATCCACTTCAAGTCCTGCTCGCCCTCCCCCAACTCCTCACGAAAACTCTCCAGTACACGCTGCTCGATCGTTGCGATCATGGTACTCAGGCCCTGGCTTTGCCATTCAATCAAGGCCTTTTCATCAAGGTAGCTCTGCAACACCGATTCGGCGAACAGACCGATAGGTTCAACCACATGAATCACGTACAGGTCAGCCTTGAACGTCCGCGCCAGCGCCAAGGCATGTTGCATCACATACGGCGCATACAGGCCGAGGTCCGTGGCGTACAGCATCGAACGAATCATAAAAACCTCCTGGACAGCCAGGATGGCGGAGATCAAAACAGCTTAGCAGCGCCGTGCGGAGTTGGACTGGCTCAGACCGGGCTCTTCAGTTCATTGCTAATGCCATGGGGCACATGCCCGGTGGCGACCACCTCTCTGGCTTTCTCGCAATGACCGGCCTGATCATCAAAAAACACATCGGCGGCGAATGCCTCAAGAAACGCGGATTTCTCCAAGCCGCCAAGAAACAGCGACTCGTCCAGCCGAATGTCCCACTCTCGCAAAGTGCGGATCACCCGCTCATGGGACGGCGCCGAACGCGCGGTCACCAGTGCGGTACGGATTGGACAAGCCTCATCCGGAAACTCACGTTGCAGCAAGTTGAGCGCCGCCAGAAACCCTTTGAAAGGCCCACCATGCAACGGCTGGCGTGCCGATTCGCGCTCGCTGGCCTGGAATGCTTCAAGCCCTCCGGCCTGGTACACACGCTCGGATTCATCGGAGAACAGCACCGCGTCGCCGTCGAAGGCGATGCGCAATTCCTCGCTGCTGGCCCGACGCGCACCGCCGGACAAAATCGTCGCCGCCGCGAAACCGGCATCCAGGGCGCTGCGCACATCTTCGGCATGGGTGGACAAAAACAGATGGCAACCAAATGCCGCCAAATAAGGATAAGGACTACGTCCTCCAACGAACGCGGCGCGAGAAATATCCAGGCCGTAATGCTGGATGGAATTGAACACGCGTAGGCCGGTGTCGGCGCTGTTGCGCGACACCAGCACCACCTCGACACGGGCACGGCCCAGGCTAGCGTTGAGACTCAGCAGTTTCTTGACCAGCGGGAAGGCATCGCCGGGTTCCAGGATCTCTTCTTCATGTTCGATCTGGTATTTGCGATAAGTCTCCACGCCTTCGGCCAGGTAGATTTTGTGACTTTCGCTGAGGTCGAACAGCGCCCGCGACGAAATCGCCAGCACCAGTTTGTCACCCAATCCCTTTGCCATCTGTGCTCCTCCCGATCAGCGATTGTGCCGATCAATAAAACTCAAAGCCTGGTGCAGTGCCTGCATACGCGGCAGCTCGCACCCGGCGGCCTTGGCGGCGGATAACGGCCGTGCATAGATCGCCGCCAGTTCCAACGGGCGCTTGTGCATATAGTCGTGATACATGCTCGGCAGGTAGTCCTCCATGGTCTCGGTCATGGCGAACATCTGCTCGGCATAGCTGGCCGGGATTTCGTGGCCACACGCATGGGCGCCCTGTATCACTTCGGCCATCAGCGCCTGGATCAGCTCGCGGCTGGAGGCGTCGGCCATCAGGTTGGTGGTGCCAGCCTTCAATAAAACCGAGAGGCCGTTGAAAGGCACGTTCCACACCAATTTATGCCAGCGCGCCTGATGCACATTGGCCATGGCCTGTGACTCGATACCGGCCTTATGAAACAACGCGGCGCCGGCCTCGACAATCTCCTTCTGACGGTTTTCATCGTTGGCGGCCGAGCCGCTGTGATAGCCGAGATTAACCCGCCCCAGGGCCTGGTGCTCGACCACACCGGGGCCGGAACGGTGTACGCCGATGTAACACAAGCCGCCCAGCAGGTGCAGCGATGCCGGCAAGTGTTCACGCAGGCTGTCCTCAACGTCGAGGCCGTTTTGCAACAACACCACCTTGGCATCCGGCGCCGCAACCTGGGCCAGGGTCGGCGCCAGCTCCACATTACCGGTGGACTTGGTGCCTACCAACAACCAATCGCAGGGCGGCATATCGGCTGCCTGGGCGTAAGCCTGCACGGGGTGCAGATGCAAAGCGCCATGCACACCGCTGTTCACGCGCAACCCCTGCTCGCTGACCACCGCATATTCGCTGCGCAGCAGGAAGTGCACATCAAACCCGGCGCGCGCCAGCATCAAGCCATAAAAACCGCCAATGGCGCCGGTGCCGATGATGCCAATGCGAGGCGACTGGGGTGTAACTGTGGTCATGGCAACTCCTCCGGTGTGCGGGTAAGCGCTTCATTTACAGCCTCGCCAACGGCCGCAGGTGTAAGACGTGTCTGCAATTGCCCAAGGAATTGACCCTCGCACACCACGAACAACGCCGGCAAATGAAAGATCTGGTAACGCTCGACCGCACCGCCGTTATGCCCGGCATCCACCCAGCACACGCGGTCCACCGGCAAGCGCCAGCCCGGCATTTGCTGACGCGCCCAGCGGCAACTGGAACAGCCGGCGCTGACAAATACCACCAGCGAAATTCCTGGCAATCCCAGCAATTGCTGGTCAATATCCAGGTCGGTCAATTCCAGTTCCTTCACTATACTGCTGCCACCGCCGTCAACTGGACGGTGCTCGGAGTCCGTGTACATGGGTCGTTTTTTACCTCACCCTGATGATGTCGCTGTCGAGTTAATCCAACGCCCCTCTCCCGCCATTCCCCGTCAACGCCTCCTCACTGCCGGCTTGGGCGGCATTGCTTGTCATTGGCCGCGCGCCTGGCGACAAGGCACGGCGGTGGATCTGCACATCCCATCCTTGGGCGCCAGCGCCCGCTATCCGGGGTACGTGGCCTGGTGCCGCAAGGTTGAAAGTGGCTATCGTGTGGGCATCTCGTTCACCGATGAACATGCCCTGTTCGGCGCGCGCATGGGCGAGCAAGCATGCCGGATAGAACGCTACTGCCGCCAGCACGAAGATGTCGAGCCCTCCCCTCAGCAGTTCGAGGCCCTGGCCAGGGAGTGGGTTGCGCGGCACGCGTTAGAGTTCTCCCACGACGCGTTTGTGCAGCCCGTGCGGGATTAAACCCGCGCCGCCCATTGTCGCGGGCCCGTAATACGCGCTAAGGTTCCTCCCCCCTGCATCCAAATCATGCTGTGCACCGCCGCACGGGAACGGCTGGCGGCCGGCACCCGTGACCCTGACGAGTAACACGATGGCTGATTTACCGATCAATGACCTTAACGTCGAATCCAACGAGACTCTGATCACCCCCGATCAGCTCAAGCGCGAAATCCCTTTGAGCGAGACTGCCCTGCAGACCGTTACCAAAGGCCGCGAAGTCATTCGTAATATCCTCGACGGCACCGACCATCGCCTCTTCGTGGTGATCGGCCCTTGCTCGATCCACGACCTCAAGGCGGCTCACGAATACGCCGAGCGCCTCAAGGTATTGGCGGCAGAAGTCTCCGATACCCTGTATCTGGTCATGCGTGTCTACTTCGAGAAGCCGCGCACCACCGTCGGCTGGAAAGGTCTGATCAACGACCCGTACCTGGACGACTCGTTCAAGATTCAGGACGGTTTGCACATCGGTCGTCAATTGCTGCTGGATCTGGCCGAAATGGGCCTGCCCACCGCCACCGAAGCACTCGACCCGATCTCCCCGCAATACCTGCAGGATCTGATCAGTTGGTCGGCCATCGGCGCACGCACCACCGAATCCCAGACCCACCGCGAAATGGCGTCCGGCCTGTCGTCGGCCGTGGGCTTCAAGAATGGCACCGACGGCGGCCTGACCGTAGCGATCAACGCGCTGCAATCGGTCTCCAGCCCTCACCGCTTCCTGGGCATCAACCCGGAAGGCGGCGTTTCCATCGTCACCACCAAGGGCAATGCCTACGGCCATGTGGTGCTGCGGGGCGGCAACGGTAAGCCCAACTATGATTCGGTCAGTGTCGCGTTGTGCGAACAGGCGCTGAACAAGGCCAAGATCAAGCCGAACATCATGGTCGACTGCAGCCACGCCAACTCCAACAAGGACCCGGCCCTGCAGCCGCTGGTTATGGAAAACGTTGCCAACCAGATCCTGGAAGGCAACCAGTCGATCATCGGCCTGATGGTCGAGAGCCACTTGAACTGGGGCTGCCAGGCGATTCCCAAGGACCTTGCCGACTTGCAGTATGGCGTGTCGATCACCGATGCCTGCATCGATTGGGCGGCCACCGAGAACACCCTGCGCAGCATGCACGCCAAGCTCAAGGATGTATTGCCCAAGCGCCAACGCGGCTGAACCCGGCTCGGGTTTACGCACACAAAAACGCCGGGCTGAGCCCGGCGTTTTTTATGCTGATCTGAATGCCTTACAACTTGGCGGCATGGCGCTGGTGGCGCTCCATATAACGCTCTACGTAAGAGCAGGACGGGATCACCGTGTAGCCCGCCGCCTCGGCGAACTTCAAGGCCTCCTCGGTCAGCGCTGCCGCGATACCACGCCCTCTCAATGCGTTAGGCACGAAGGTGCGATAGATATCCAGGGTCTGTTTACCAAGGTCCATATAGGTCAAGTAGGCACGATGACCGTCCACAGTGGTCTCGAACTGATGACCCGTCTGGTCATGGTGGATGGACAACGCCTCGCTCATCACTACTCCTCGCGGGTCTTGGTTTCTGACCCCTACCTTACCGATGTTTTTCCGGCGAAGGAACATCTACGCCAACCCGTGCCGGTTTCGACAACGAGAATACCTCTAGCGCTCGCAACCAGCCCGTAGGGAATAGTAGGCACCAATCCTGCAATTGCTCAAGGCGCATGCACCATCCCCCGCCGCTGGTGGATACAGAAAGGGCTTCGACCCATCGATGATCGAAAGCCTGAACATTGCCGGCAGTTGAACCTTGAGACGAACAGGCGCTCTTAAAGTCACCACTACATGCTTAAAAAAGATGCCAGGCCATGCACCGTCAAGCGCAACGGAAGTGCTCGGATAGTTATATAAATTTTCATCTATGTACAAGGCCCAACACAGGCGGCATGGCCCTTTCAGCGAGGCTCGATGCGGGCCCAGTGAAAAAAAATTGGACAGTTTTTATACAAACCCACGCAAGGTTAGCCAAAACAGATTCGCCGCAAGAATTTTTTTTGCTTCTTGCGCTGCGTCAGTTTACTTACTACAAGTAATGGGTAGTATGTACGCCGGCTATAAGCTCAATCTGAGAAGTAGCCATTTAATAGAAAGTCCTTGAAGGGGAACACGATGAACAACGTTCTGAAATTCTCTGCTCTGGCTCTGGCCGCAGTTCTGGCTACCGGTTGCAGCAGCGTCTCCAAAGAAACCGAAGCTCGTCTGACTGCAACTGAAGACGCAGCAGCTCGCTCCCAGGCTCGTGCAGACGAAGCCTACCGTAAAGCTGATGAAGCTCTGGCTGCTGCTCAAAAAGCACAACAGACTGCTGACGAAGCTAACGAGCGCGCTCTGCGCATGCTTGAAAAAGCTAGCCGCAAGTAATAACCCCTCGGGGTTGTTATCAAGCCGATCCATTTTTGGATCGGCTTTTTATTGCCTGGGATTCACCCGTAACCCCGGCCAATAAAAAACCCGCCGCGGCACCAGGCCGGGGCGGGCTTGGCAGGTTGCGGGCTTACTGCTGCAGATCGATCGGCGTACTGGATACCATGGGCGCCGCGCCTGGCACACCGATTTCAGTGGGCAGACCGTCTTCCGCCGCCACCACGTCACGCACCTGATCCCAATTGACCCGCAGGTTATTGGCCAGGTCTTCGCGCTTGAGCAAGGCGTTGATCACCGCCGTATGTTTGTCCACTACCGATGGCGTGCCGTCATCGTTCAGGGGTGTATGCGCCTCCAGGTACACCTTGCCGCCACTGCTGCCGAACTTATAGGCATCGTTGATGATGCGCACCGAGGTGCCGACCGGCACCATATCGGCCATCTCCAACACGTTATTGTTGAACATGCGGAAGCAGCCATGGCTGGTACGCGTGCCGATGCCGAACTTCATGTTGGAACCGTGGATCAGATACCCCGGCGTTCCCAGCGTGAACTTGAACGGCCCCAAGGGGTTGTTCGGCCCAGCCGGCACCACGTTGGGCAGCGGGTCGCCATTGGCGGCGTGCTCGGCCTTGATCGAGGCCGGGGGTGTCCAGGTCGGGTTGGGCGTCTTGGCGATAATGCTGGTGTGGGCAATCGGTGAGCCCCAGCCTTCACGACCGATCCCCAACGGGAACGTGTAAACCACGTTCTGGCCTTTGGGGTAGTAGTAGAGCCGGTATTCCGCGAGGTTGATCACAATGCCTTCGCGCGGCCCGGGCGGCAGGATGAAGCGCGTCGGCAGCACGATCTCGGTGCCCGCGCCCGGCAACCAGGCATCAACGCCCGGGTTGGCCGCGACCATCTCCGAGTAGCCCAGGTCATACGCAGTGCCAAGATCGGCAAAGGTGTCTTCGTACTTGGCCTTGATCACTTGGACTTGGCCGACGATGTCTTCCCCCGGGGGTGGCAAGGGCAACTGCAGGGCCGCTGCCGAACCGGCCGCACACAGGGCAGCAAGCGACAGGCAGCAGGTAACGACGGAAAGGCGCGACAACATCCGAAAAATCCTTCGCAGAACGACGGGTAAGTTAAAAGCCAATTGCTAGCTTACAGCTTATAGCTTGACGCTTGCAGCTGCTTCTAGAGTTCAAAACGCAGCTCCGGCCAGATCGGCGGTGTGCCGCGCTTCTGAGACTCAAGGATAGCCCGACAGAGGGGGCACAAACGCTGGTCCTGGAAAATCGACCGATCCACCAGCGACCAACGCGGCTGCGCCGGCAATAACGTGCCGCACAGCGTGCGATCGATGGAGCCGCCCAGTTCCAATTGACGCGTCACCAGATGCACCCGCACTTCCTGGCAGGCGAACAAATCCAGCTGCTCGTCCGGCTCGATCAGTTGGTAGTTAAACAGGGACCAGGCAGGACGCGACATCGAGGGCTCCAAATCAGGGGGCGCCACCTTAGCCGAAAGCCTGCCGGTAGAAAAGCGTCATAACAGCGGTTTGAGCGATGGCCAGACATTTTCCAGCAACTTGTCCTGAGCACCGACCGCCGGGTGAAGACCGTCGGCCTGCATCAGCTCGGGATGCCCCCCCACGCCCTCCAGGAAAAACGGCACCAGCGGCACCTTTTTTTCCTGCGCCACATCGCCGAACACCTTATTAAAGGCTTCGACGTAGCGTTTTCCATAATTGGGTGGGATCTGCATGCCGAGCAGCAACACTTTTGCTCCACTGTCCCGAGACTGCTGAATCATCGAAGCAAGATTTTGTTGCAATTGCGCCGGCGGCTGACCGCGCAGCCCATCGTTGCCCCCCAGCTCAATGATCACCACCTCCGGCTTATGCGCTGCAAGCGCCGCCGGCAGCCGCGCAAGCCCTCCCGCACTGGTATCGCCACTGATGGAAGCGTTGACCACGGTATCGTCAAACCCTTCGTTCTTGAGCCGTTGCTCCAGCAGCGCCACCCACCCTTTGCGGGTATCCAGGCCGAAACCGGCACTGATACTATCGCCAACGATCAGGACTGTACCCGCCGCTGCGTTCTGGGCCATGCACATCAAGGCCAGGCCAGCACTCAAAAACCACATTCGCATCGGATTCTCCATGGGCGCAAGCATTCTCACCGCGCGGAACCTTAGCAAAGTGGTTCCCAGCGCGGAAGGTGAACTGACTATCCTGCACGAACTGAGCCTGGAACTGAACAAGGGCGACAGCCTGGCTATCGTCGGCAGTTCCGGTTCCGGCAAATCCACACTCTTGGGCCTGCTGGCCGGCCTCGACCTGCCCAGCGGCGGCGAAGTCACCCTCGCCGGGCAAGCCCTGAGCCGCCTGGACGAAGACCAACGGGCGCGCATCCGCGCCGAGCATGTGGGCTTCGTCTTCCAATCCTTTCAATTGCTCGACAGCCTCAATGCGCTGGAAAACGTCATGCTGCCGCTGGAACTGGACGGCCGCAAAGACGCCCGCGAACGCGCCAGGCACTTGCTTGAGCGCGTGGGCTTGGGGCAACGCCTGACCCACTCGCCCCGTCAGTTGTCCGGTGGCGAACAGCAACGGGTGGCGATTGCTCGGGCGTTCGCCGCCGAGCCCGACGTGCTGTTCGCCGATGAACCTACCGGCAACCTCGATAGCCACACCGGCGAGCGCATCAGCGATCTGCTGTTCGAACTCAATAAAGAGAGCGGCACGACCCTGGTGCTGGTCACCCACGACGAGCGCCTGGCCCACCGTTGCCGACGCCTGATCCGCCTTGAAGCCGGCCTGATGGTCGCGCCCCTGGAGCCTTGATGGCACGTTTGCCGCTGTTGCGTCTGTTCAGCCTTGCCCTGCGTCAATTACTGCGCGATGCCCGTGCCGGCGAATTGCGCGTGCTGTTCTTCGCCCTGCTGGTCGCCGTGGCCGCCAGCACCGCCATCGGCTACTTCGGCGCCCGCCTCAACGGCGCCATGCTACTGCGCGCCACCGAGTTCCTCGGTGCCGATCTGGTGCTGGAAGGCAGCTCGCCCGCCCGCCCTGAGCAAATCAAGTCCGGTACCGAGCTGGGCCTGGATCATGCCCGGGTGGTGGAATTTTCCAGCGTGATTGCCACCGACAATGGTATCCAGCTCTCCAGCATCAAGGCGGTCAACGAGCAGTACCCGCTGCGTGGCGCGCTCAAGAGTGCCGCCGCGCCCTTTGCCGAGGAAACCCCAGGCGGCGGCCCGAAACCCGGCGAAGCCTGGGTAGAAGCGCGGCTGCTGACGGCCCTCGACCTAAAAGTCGGCGACAGCATCGACGTGGGCATGAAAACCCTGCGCCTGGCGCGGGTGCTCACCTATGAACCGGACCGCGCCGGCAATTTCTACAGCCTCACCCCCAGGGTGATGATCAACCTCGCCGACCTGCAAGCCACCGGCGTGGTACAGCCCGGCAGCCGCGTCAGCTACCGCGAACTGTGGCGCGCGCCCCAGGGCGGTACGGCGCTGCAAACCTATCGTGACCTGATCAAGCCCGGCCTCGCCGCCAACCAGCGCTTGCAGGATTCCCGCGATGGCAACCAGCAGATCGGCGGCGCCCTGGGCAAGGCCGAACGCTACCTGAACATGGCCAGCCTGGTGGCCGTTCTATTGGCGGGGGTGGCGGTGGCCTTGTCGGCCAACCGCTTTGCCACGCGACGCTTTGACGCCAGCGCGCTGTTGCGTTGCCTGGGATTGTCGCGCCGCGAAGCCATGTTGTTGTTCAGTCTGCAATTGAGCGTACTGGGCCTGCTGGCCAGTCTCGCTGGCGCTCTCCTCGGCTGGCTGGCGCAGTTCGGTCTGTTTTATTTTCTGCGGGATCTGCTGCCGGCGGATGTGCCACCTGGCGGGCTGTTGCCGGCCGTGGCAGGAATCGGCACCGGGCTGGTCGCGCTCGCGGGCTTCGCCTTGCCGCCGTTGGCCGCGCTAGGGCGCGTCCCGCCGCTGCGGGTATTGCGCCGCGATCTGCTGCCCATCCCGTCCAGTACCTGGATGGTCTACGGTGCTGCGCTGTTCGCCTTGGGCCTGATCATGTGGCGTCTGAGCCTCGACCTGGTGCTCACCTTCGCCTTGCTGGGAGGTGGCGTGGTGGCCGCATTGGTGCTCGGCGGCTTGCTCTTGCTGCTGTTGCAAAGTCTGCATCGGCTGTTGGCCGGTGCGACTCTGCCCTGGCGCCTGGGCCTGGGCCAATTGCTGCGCCACCCGCTGGCCGCAGCCGGTCAGGCCCTGGCATTCGGTCTGATCCTGCTGTCCATGGGCTTGATCGCCCTGCTGCGCGGCGAGTTGCTCGACACCTGGCAAAACCAGTTGCCCAAAGATGCACCCAATTATTTTGCCTTGAACATCCTGCCGGCCGACAAAGATGCTTTCGGCGCACGCCTGCTGGAAGTCCAGGCGCAATCGGCACCGCTGTACCCGGTGGTGCCGGGGCGGCTGATCAGCATCAACGGCGAACCGGTGCAGGAGATCGTCAGCAAGGACTCCAGTGGCGACCGCGCCGTGCAACGCGACCTCAGCCTGACATGGGCCGCCGACGTGCCGCCGGGCAATGCCCTGACGGCGGGCGCTTGGTGGTCCCAGCAACCCTCCGATGGTATTCCCGGCGTCTCGGTCGAGGCCAAGGTGGCCGAAAGCCTCAAGCTCAAACTCAACGACCACTTGGTCTTTACGATAGGTGGGGAAAATCGCGAAGCGCGGGTCACCAGTCTGCGCACCATCAACTGGGATAACTTCCAGCCCAACTTCTTCATGATCTTCCAGCCTGGCACATTGAAGAATCTGCCGACCACGTACCTGACCAGCTTCTACCTGCCCCCCGGTCATGATCAGCAGATCGTCGACCTGGCCCGCGCCTTCCCGGCCGTGACCATCCTGCAGGTGGAGGCGCTGCTGGAGCAATTGCGCAGCATCCTTGCGCAAGTGACGCTGGCCGTGGAGTACGTGCTGTTGTTTGTATTGGCCGCCGGGATGGCCGTGCTGTTCTCCGGCCTGCAAGCGACGCTGGATGAGCGCATCCGCCAGGGTGCGCTGCTGCGCGCGTTGGGAGCCGAACGCAAGTTACTGGTCAAAGCCAGGCGCATCGAATTCGGGTTACTGGGCGCCGCGAGCGGACTGTTGGCGGCACTGGGCACTGAACTGGTGACCTGGGCGCTATACCGCTATGCATTCGACCTGGTCTGGCAGCCTCATCCGTGGCTGTTGCTGCTGCCCGTCATCGGTGCCGTGTTGATTGGCGGCGCAGGCGTCTTCGGCACCCGCCGCGCACTCAATGCCAGCCCGCTGACGGTGCTGCGCGAAGGCTGAGACAACTCAGGCCCGCTCGGCGGGCCTGTTATTTTCACTTCTCATACTCGATCGCGGTGATCCACCAGCACACCTCGCCCGTTGGCGTCTGCACGATGGCCTCATCGTCGACTTGCTTGCGCAACAGAGCACGGGCCATCGGCGAATCGATGGAGATGTAATCCATCCGCTCATAAATTTCGTCATAGCCGACAATGCGAAAACGCTTGGTTTCGCCCTGCTCGTTTTCAATCTCAACCCAAGCACCGAAGAACACCTTGCCTTCCTGCTCCGGTGCGTATTCCACCACGCGCATGTCTTCAAGACGCTTGCGCAGGTAGCGCACACGGCGATCGATCTCACGCAGCAGTTTTTTGTTGTACTGATAATCGGCGTTTTCGCTGCGGTCCCCCAGCGACGCCGCCCATGTCACTTTGCGCGTGGTATCCGGGCGCTTCTCGCGCCACAGGTAATCCAGCTCTTTTTTCAGCGCCTCATGACCTTCTTTGGTGATCAGCTTGGTACTCAAACGCTCGCATCCCCAGGCAATATCCATAAACACCGATGCACCAGGGGATGGCCCTGGCGTCGGCGGGCTGCGCTTGATGATAAATGAACCGAAGAAAGTAGCCAGGGCCGTTCACTCCTAGCTATCCAACGCCTGATCCAATTCATGCAACATGCCCCGCAGCGTATGACGCAGGCCCGACAATTGCGACTTCAACGCGGCCAGCGTCTCGGTCTTGCGTTGGATGTCCTGCGACTGATCACGCAGTTGAAATGTGCGCTGCTCCAGATCCTTGACCTGCTCGCCGATCTGGTTCTGCTCCTGCAACAATCGATTCTGCCACTGCTCCAACGCGGTCTCTCGCTCAGCCGCGGCGAGCTTCTGTTGAGTCAACTCATGGGCGACCCGGGCCAGACTGGACAATGTGCTGTCCACTTCAAACAGTGCGCTTTGCTCCATCGGCGCAGGCAGTTTCGAAGGCGGCGGCGACGACGGCTCAGGTTCTTGCGCGTTGGCGATGGGCGCCTCAGCCTGAACGACTGTTTCGGGAGGCTCGACAGGCAGCGGTCGAGGTTCTTCAACAGAATGTTCAAGCACCGATTGAGCATCCGCTTCGGATGAGCTTGCCGCTTTGGGCGGGGAGATCATTTGGGAGGAAAAGCGAATGGAAGGCACGATCAATGAGGTGCTTTCGATCGCCGGCAGTGTGGAGGCATTCATGCCTAAAGTGATCACCTTCATCACCAGCGCCTTCTTGATGGTCACCGAATGATGGTCTTCAGGCCGCGCGGGCGGCAATTTACACCCCCTCAGATCGACAAAATGATAAGGCACCTGGGTTTCGGTGACCCCGGCCGCTTTCGTACCTGACGCCGCAGCCAACATAAGAATCTGCTTGAACACATGCATGGCTATTTGCAAGTCTTCCTTGGATTCAACACCGCTGAGGAAATACCGTTCGAGTTTCTTGCGCAGCGCCGCGATATAAACCCTGGAGCTCCCAGGTTCAACTTCCTCATCCAGACTATACACAAGGAAGTTAGAGGCGATCTGCCCTACCGCGAACCCACAGAGCAGCGCGCCGTTGACCGGAGCATCCTGACCGTTGCGCTCAAGAACAAGGGTACGTAGAAGCATCATAGTAATCGGACCTCATTTAAAAAAGTCGGATGTTTATATAAACATCAAATAAACACCTACCAACACAAGCATCTAAAACACAAAACAATTGTTTCAGTGACTCACCTGGCACGCACGTAGGACTTTTCTTATTAACGCGGACCGTCGTTCCCAAGGACGAGTATTAACCGTACCCTTTTTGAATCCTAGCCCTACGTCACGCCAAACTTATTCGGTAAAAAAATGATCGAAATAAGCAATCTGACAAAAACCCTGAACAAGAAAAATATCATCAGCGATTTTTCATTCAGCGCCCGTCAGCAAGAGTGCCTAGGATTATTTGGCGAGGGGCCTGATGTTAAGACCATGCTTTTGAACCTGCTATCCGGTTCGACGCAACCCACCGGCGGGCACATACACATCGACGGCATCAACGCGCAAACCTATCCACATAAAGCCAAGCAAGTTATCGGCTACCAACGTTTTAAGGACCTCAGTCACCCGACGATGTCCGTTAAAGCATTTCTCAACTATATCGCCGCCATACGTGGTTACCACGGAGCCGAAAAACGCGCTCGGGTGGAACAAGCGGTGACACGACTGGATTTGTACCCAGCCCTCAATGCACCCCTCGACGCGCTCTGCGCATGCACCAAACGTAGGGTGTCCGTCGCCCAGGCCATCCTGCATTCGCCCGCAGTGCTGCTATTGGACGAGCCGACTGCGGGACTTGCGGCGGATCAGGCACTATCACTCAAGGCGTTTATCCGTTCGCTCGTGCAGGAGATGACGGTCATCATCTCCTCTCGCAACAGTGAAGAGTTGGCCGAACTCTGCACGCGAGCATTGCTCATCGCTGATAGTCGCCTGGTAGCCGACACGCCCCTGCCCGATTTGCAACGCAGTTCCCGCCACTTCCAGGCCGTCACCCTCTCGGCCGACACCTCTTTGGACTTACTGGCCTTGGCGGTATTACCCGGCGTCGCCGGCATTGAGGAACATCGCCACGCGCCAGGCACGGTCACCGTTCTGGCCATGCCTGGGCATGCCATCTATCCCCATATACACACGCTCATTGCCAACCGCCGTTGGAAAATCAACACATTGAACCTGGAGCCCGGTCGCGTGAACGATGTGGTTCAGCAACTGAGCCAGGAGAGGTCCCATTGAAGCTGCTGCCGGTTATTTTCAAGCGCCAACTCGCCAACTATGCCTCTTCGCCCGCGACCTATCTCAGCATTGCGCTGTTTCTAGCCCTGTCCACCATGGCGGGGTTGTATCTTCACCGCTGGGTGGAACAGGGCAGTGGTGACCTGCTGGTGTTTTTCCAGTGGCACCCCTGGCTCTATCTATTGCTGATACCGGCGTTGACCATACGACTCTGGTCAGATGAGGCCGATCCCGGTTTTGCCGACCTTATGAGCGCATTACCCATCACGGCCGCCGAACGGGTTATCGGCAAGTTCATCGCCGCCTGGGTCGTAGCAGGCACGGCATTGATCCTCAGCTTCCCTCTGGTCGTCGCCGCCAATTACCTGGGTAGCGCCGATAATGGCCTCATCGCCTCGCAATTCGCGGCGAGCTGGTTATTGGCGGGAAGCTACCTGTCCGTCGGTTGCTTTGTGTGTACGTTGGCACGTCAACGTGTGGTTATTTTTATATTGACGATAGGTTTATTACTGGCAGCCACTGCCCTTTCTTCATGGGTAGACGCTCTGGAGCGCCAAGCCCCTATTTGGATTATCGACAGTTTAAGCGCCCTTAATCCACAGTCGAGATTCAGCACAATCGACAATGGAAAGTTTACGCTTCATGACAGTCTTTATTTCGCCAGCATGATCGTTGCCTTTCTCACTGCGACGATTGTCACACTCAACTACAAACTCCGCTGAGAAGGAAAGCCCTGCATGCGTTCCACTCTGCGCACCGGCATGACACTCGTCGTCATTTTTTTGTTATTTCTTGCATTAAACCTGGTTTGGACAGCCAAACTTCCCGAGCTTCGCTGGGACTTTACACAACACAAAATCCATACCCTATCGCCACCAACGCAGGATTTACTTGTGTCATTGGAGGTGCCGTTGGACTTGTATTATTTCAATGCACACAACAACCCCAAACGAACGTATGCGTTGAATCGTTACGGCAAGCGTATCGAAGACTTGCTCCGCGAATATGAAAAAGCCGCAAGAGGCATGATCAACCTGCACCTGATTGAGCCTGCGCCTTTTTCAGAAGACGCCTACAAAGCCGCATTATATGGTCTCGACGACCAAACTGGGTTTCTGGGGTTGATCGGCAACCGCGCGGGTCATGGCGCACAACGAATCGGAGCATTCAGCCTGGACCGTGAGCCATTGCTCGAATATGAAATCAACCACCTGATCTACCAGCTGCAGCATCCAGAGCCCCGGACAATCGGGCTGCTCAGCGGATTGGACATGGGCGAATCCGCAGGGCGTCTAATGGGGGAACTGCAGCGCCACTTCGACCTGATCAATCTGGAGCCGACCCTTGAACAGGTGCCTGCAAGCATCAAGACACTGATGGTGGTTCAACCCCGCGCGCTGTCTTACCGCACGCTGTATGCGATAGACCAATTTACGTTGAGGGGCGGCAGATTATTGATGTTTATCGACCCCATCAGCGAGTACGGCGCTGGTGCCCTGCCCACCAACTCTCGCCTGGACGAGATGCTCACGGCATGGGGCATTCAAGTATTCCCCGACAAACTGCTGATCGATCATCTCTATGCTTCCTCGGTGGTCACCGGCCCCGGGAAACCAGCCGTGCGCCATCCGGCTAGATTGAACCTGCCGCATGAGGCAATGAACCCCAGTGATATCAGTAGCTGGAAACTCAATACGGTGACGGTATCGAGCAGCGGTGCCCTTTCGCCGCGTATGAAAAGTCGCACCACCTTCACCCCTCTCCTGCAAAGCTCCTGGCAGTCTGCATTGCTGGAAACCGAGCGATTCGCCTCGGCGCTCAAATTCGATGCACTGACCGACGAAATGTCTCATCACGCCCAACGTCATACCCTTGCAGCACGTATCGAAGGTCCGGCCTATTCGGCATTTCCCAATGGCATCAAGGGACAACCACCCGGTTTGCAAAAAGCCGAGCGCATCCATGTGGTGGTGGTGGCGGACACCGATTTACTGATGGATGAGGTCAGCACGGCGCCTGGCGGCAACATGATGTTTATTTTGAATACGCTGGATAACTTGTCCATGCTTGAACCCCTCGCCAGCCTCCGCCCTCGGGTGGTGACGAACCCCGCGCCAAGTGCGTTGCACACGATGCGCGATAGGGCCGCACAGTCTTACCGCGAGAAAGCGACCGAATTGGAACGACGCCTTCAGCGAACCGAGCAGGAGTGGCAACTGCTGACCCCTCCCACAACCAACCTCGGCACCCAAGCGGTGGACCCTAACACCCAGCTGCAAGCCCTCAACAAGGAGCGGCTGCGTCTACCCATGGAATTGCACGCGCTGAAAACCCAGGCATACGAGTCAGTGCATCGCCTGGAACTCATGATCAAGCTGGGGTTGATCGTTACGGTGCCCGTGACGCTATGTCTGATAGCGTGGGGTCTGTGGTTACGCCAACAGCGTCATCGCACTCAGCCACGCTCGCTGCTCTACTGAATACTTACCGCCGCGCAATCAACCCCTGCCGGGCGATCCGAGTCAATTGACGGATGACTTCTTCAGCGTTATCGGCACTGGGGGCCTGAATGACCGCGAGATCGAAGCTGTCACTGGCAAACCTAGCGAGGGAGTCGCCGTCTTCAACGAACTGAATCAGGAAAGCGGAGGGCCGCCCAGTACGACGCGGCCAGCCGTCCAGATAACGCAATAATGTCGGCTGGTGCATGCCACCTAGAAGGATTTTCGGATTGCGTTGCGTGAGGTCCGCAGTGATCGGAGCCAGGCGTATCAGAGGGCGTAGTGCATTCATCGTGTCGTGTCTCTGCCTCAAAAGTCTGCGGGCAGGTGAGAGGCAACACCGAACCAGCGCTTTAGCGGTATTTCGAAGGTATCTCGCAAGGGAGAACACGCTTCTGTCGGGCTGCATTGAGTCCCAGTGGCGCCCCGCAATTAGCTGTTTAAATCGGCGCATGAACGGCATCCTAGAGAAGCCGGTGGGGCGATGTCAAGAATCGCCGGCAACGAAAAGGCCCACGCATGCGTGGGCCTTTTCAGAGCGTTGCCAGTCAGTCAGTTGGCGATGGCGCGGTCGGCAGAGAGCTTGCCAGCACCTTCCAGCAACACCGCCAGTGTGCCGCCCAGCAAGGCCAAGGCAAATTCATAACCGTTGTTGGCCATGAACAGACCGTTATGGATATGCACCGAGAAGATCGCTACCAGCGTTAGGATGGTCAAGCCCAGCGCCGCCGGACGCACCAGCAAACCAATGATCAGCGCCAGGCCTGCGAAGAACTCAGTACCGCCCGACAGCAGTGCCATCAGCGTACCCGGCGCCAGGCCAATGCTTTCCATCCACTGGGCAGTGCCCGCCAGACCGTAGCCACCAAACCAGCCAAAGAGTTTTTGCGAACCGTGGGCGGCGAAGATGATGCCAACGACGATACGTAGAATCGTCAGGCCATAACCGGCGCGGGTGGACAGAAGGCTTTTGATAAGTGGGCTCATGGCGTACATCCTTTTCGAAGTAGAGGTTGGTTGGCCGCTATATTAATCAGTTTAGAGGATGATAAAAGCGCAAAAAATGCCTGATTAATATCTACAAAATCGATTACTTTCGTGACGCGATTTTGGTGGCCACTGGCTCCAGAGACTCTCGTTCGCGGTCGAATGCCAAATAGTACTTATTGACACTATTCACATAGCCGACTGCGCTCATCCCGACTTGCTCCATGGCGATGCGCTCCACCTGAAAAAACCACTGATTGGGGTTGAGCCCGCGGCGCTTGGCCTCGGTGCGCATGCCCTGAACGCGCTCGGGCCCCATGTTGTAGGCTGCCAGCACAAACGCCATGCGCTCGCGCTCGTTGAGCTTGGGGCTGGCGAAGAATTTGCGACGAATCATCGTCAGATACCGCGCACTGGCCTGCACGTTGCTGTCGAGCGTTTCGATATTGTTGACGCCCACACGCTGTGCCGCCGATGGCGTGATCTGCATCAGCCCGGTGGGGCCGCCGCTGTTTCGAGCGCTCGGGTCAAGGGCCGACTCTTTGAACGCCAACGCCGCCAAATTCAGCCAGTCCATGCCTTGCTCCTCAGCGTGCTTTTGCAGGACCGGGCGCAGTTTCTCCAGACGCTGGCGATCGATGCGGGCCAGCGGATTGCGCACCTGGTAGAGACGACGGTAGATGCGCTGGAACGCCACATCCTGGTCCGCAGGGGTGCGATAGGTCTTGAGGAATCGGTCGATACTGGCGCGCAGTATCGATGCATCCTGGCGCACAAACCAGAACTCGTCGCCGGGCGACGTGATCGCGACCTGCTTATCGAAGCGCAACTTGGGCAGGATCTTCGACCAGCGCTCGGCTATGGGTTTTTCAACGATGGTCAGATGGAAAATCCCTGCCTGGACCATCTCCAACACATCCTCCACGGCCAGCGTTGGATCCACCCACTCCACCTTGATCGGTGGCTGTTTGTGCAGGGCCAGTTTTTGATTGACCTGGCTGACAGCATCCGCCGCCGCACTGCCAGTGGTCAGCGCCAGGGTGCGACCGGACAACTGCTCCAGCCTGGTAAACCGCCGTTCACCCTTGACCCCCACCAACCATAGCGGCACGTCGCTGATAATCGGGTCGCTGGTGACGATCTTGTGGGCCGTGTTTATATCCAGCAGTTCACCGGGGGCCACCAGATCGCCTTCACCACGGGCCAGCGCGGCGAGCAACTGATCCTTGGCTTTGGGAATGATCTTGAGATTGATCTCCTGACCATCGCGGGCATGGCCATTGAGGTATTGCTCGAACGCACGCAGGCGATGGTATTCGACACCAATGGCCTGCCCCTGCACTTCGCCGGAACTGTTACGGCTCTGGTTGACCAGTACGCGCAAGGTGCGACTTGAGCGAATCTCCGCCAGATCGCGGACTTTGCTGGGTTTGGTCACTTCCAGTGGCCCGTCCAGACGCGCGACCGCCGCCATCGGCAGCAGCGTGAGGCATAACATTAATAACGCCGAGGGTCGGATCATCCGCTCTCCGGAAAGAATACTGGTCAACACCCTCGGAAAAACGAGGAGCTGGGATTCAGAAACAGAGCGCTTTCAGCGCAGGCTTCGCGCGCAACTCAAGCATGGACAAGGCATTTAGCCATCAGCCATGTCGGTCGCAACGTTCAAAGACAGCTATAAACCGTTGCAGTTCTTGGTTTTTCTTATAAATCTACAGCTCTGATATGCTTTCCGGCCGCAGGCGGAGATAGCACCATGCAGCTCATTGATATCGGCGTCAACCTGACCAATGCCAGTTTCGACGATAAACACCAGGCCGTTCTCGACCGCGCCTATGCCGCCGGCGTGCAGCAATTAGTGCTCACCGGCACCAGTGTCGAAGGTAGCGAACAGGCCCTGGACCTGTGCGTAAAACTCGATCAAAACGGCCAACGCCTCTTCAGCACGGCGGGCATTCACCCCCACTCCGCCAGTGACTGGAACGGTGACAGCGCTCAGCGTCTGCGTGCTTTGCTCAGTGAGCCCCGGGTGCGTGCCGTCGGCGAATGCGGGTTGGATTTCAATCGGGATTTCTCCCCGCGCCCGCAACAGGAAAAAGTGCTGGAAGCTCACCTGGCCCTGGCCGCAGAGCTGAAACTGCCAGTGTTCCTACATGAACGTGATGCTAACCAGCGCCTGTTGGAAATCCTCAAGGACTACCTCGACCACCTCACCGCCGCCGTGGTGCATTGCTTCACTGGCGAACAGCAGGCACTGTTCAGCTATCTCGACCTCGATTTGCACATTGGCGTTACCGGTTGGATCTGCGACGAACGCCGTGGGACCCATTTGCACCCGCTCGTCGGAGAAATCCCCCGAGGACGTCTGATGCTGGAGAGCGACGCGCCTTATCTGTTACCACGCACGCTGCGCCCCAAACCGAAAAATGGCCGCAACGAACCAGCCTATCTCGTGGAAGTGCTGCGTGAAGTCGCCCTGCACCGCCAGGAAAGCGTAGAGGACCTGGCCTTACACAGCACCGCCTGCGCCCGTCGGTTTTTTGGGTTGCCCAATCTGGATTGATGCGGCGCATTGACCCATGTCAAAAGGGTTTTTTATGATAAAGGCACAATACTGGCACCTTGCCAATGCTGCTTTCGCTATCAGAGAAAACCTTCCATGGGTGCCTGGCTTAGCAATATCTCGCTGAAATACAAATTCTGGGCCGTCAACGCGGTCGCCTTTGTCACCACCCTGCTGCTGGTGCTGTACGCCGTGCACCTCGAACAGCAGGCCCGCACCGCGCAATCCTACGCGTCGGCGCAGGCCCAGGCGCAATTGCTCAGCGCCTGGCCGGCCGATAAGGCGTTGCCCAAGGGCGAGATGTGGCTGACGTTCCCGCGCGGCCAAGTCCCACAACTGGCCGACCAGGATCTATCAGCCCTGAACAGCGCCAGCGGCTGGGTCGAACTCAATCCTATGCCGTTGTTCGGTGAGAATGTTCTGGCGGGGGCGCAAGTTGTCGCCCGCGCGGACGGCCAACAAATCGCCGCACTCGCCTACGCCCCCAGCTTCAGCCAGGTGTTCAGCGAGCGCTTTACCCAGTACGCCGCAGCGGTGTTGATCCTGATGCTGGCGATGCTGTGCGCCTCGCAGTTGTTGATCCGCTTCCTGCTAAGCCAGCTCAACACCCTCAAGGACGTGATGCTGCATGTGGAGAAAACCGGCGACCTGTCGGCCCGTGTGCCATTGGCGTGCAAAGATGAAGTCGGCCAGATGGCCAGCGCGTTCAACGCCATGCAGGCCGGCTACCAGCGGGTGGTCAACACTGTCGCGAGCACCGCCCGGTTGCTCGACGAAGGTGCCGCGCGCCTGGCCAGCAGCATGAACGATGTGCAGCACGGCATGCTCGGCCAGCAAAGCGAAACCGACCAGGCCGCCACCGCGATCAATGAAATGACCGCTACCGTGCACCACATTGCCCAGCACGCCGGCGCTACCCGCGACCTGTCCAAAACCGCCGATACCCTGGCCGGCAGCGGCCGCGAAGTGGTCACCCGCGTGCAACGCTCGATCGCCGGGCTGTCTACCGGTGTGCAGCAAACCGCGGAAATGATCCAGAAACTCGCCGAAGACAGCCAGAAAATCAACGGCGTGGTCAGCGTGATCCACAGCATCGCCGAACAGACCAACCTGCTGGCCCTCAACGCTGCCATTGAGGCCGCCCGCGCCGGTGAAATGGGCCGCGGTTTCGCCGTGGTCGCCGACGAAGTGCGCAACCTGGCCAAACGCGTGCAAAGCTCCACCGACGAAATCACCCGCATGGTTTCGGCCTTGCAGGCCGGCACCCGCGATGCGGTGGACTTTATGCAGGAAAGCTCCTTCAAGGCCGACGACTGTGTGCAGCAGGCCCAGGACGCCGCCGGCGCCCTTGCCGAAATCACCGACGCCGTGGCGCAGATGCGCGAGAGCAACACTCAGATCGCCGTCGCGGCCGAGCAGCAGAGCCACGTTGCTGAAGAGATGAACCGCGCGGTGGTCAGCATCCGTGACGTAACCGAAAACACCGTGCAACAGACAGTGGGCTCTGCCACCACCAGCAATGACCTGGCCACCTTGGCTGGGGAGTTGAGCAAGGCGATTGGGCAACTGAAGCTGTAGGACTGTTCAAGCTGTAATCCTATCCCTACAGCAACCCCACGGTTTGCCCGCGCTTTTGGCGAAACGTCCTCACCCTGCCGGCGAATAACGCCGACTTCTTTGCTCTGATAATCCCTCCAAAGTCTCTCGCCTGATCATTCAGTGCGAGGGATCGCTGATGCACTCCGCTTTTATGGCCCTGCTCGACAGGGCTG
>NZ_JAEILC010000079.1:0-37157 GCF_016307435.1 Pseudomonas sp. S4_EA_1b
AAGCAATTGGGGTTTTGTTTATGTAGAAGTCCATGAAATTTCACCGGAACGATGCTCAACGTCGATCTGGTACACAGAATTTCTTGACGACCATAGAGCATTGGAACCACCTGATCCCATCCCGAACTCAGCAGTGAAACGATGCATCGCCGATGGTAGTGTGGGGTTTCCCCATGTGAGAGTAGGTCATCGTCAAGATTAAATTCCAAAACCCCTGTCTGCTAACGCAGGCAGGGGTTTTGTCGTTTATAGGGAATTAATAGGCGTCAAATCAAAAATTCGCCATTGAAGGGTGTCATAGGCTGCTTTAATGATTTTAGGTAGTTCGGATTTACCGCCTGTCGGTTTAACACTCAAAAAGAGGATGTTTCCCACAAAACCTTAAGATTTCACTCCGTTTGGCCGAAAGCCTGATGAGCCATGCGTGCACCGAAATAGAGCGGCCCGAGAAGCCGGCTATACCGTTACATGGAATGTTCCGTTCGGCACGCTCATCCCCCTTTGGCAAAAGAAGTCGACGAAATGAATCTCAAGTTCAGCCATAAAATTCTGTTAGCTGCGTCAGGCGTCGTGGTCCTAGCCTTCGCATTATTCACGCTTTACAACGATTATCTGCAACGGAGCACGATCAAGCAGAACCTGGAGTCGTCTATCCAGCAATCCGGTGAGCTGACCGCCAGCAGTGTGCAGAACTGGCTCAGTGGCCGAATACTGGTACTTGAAAGTCTCACGCAGAACATTGCCCATCAAGGCGCTGCCGCGGATCTGCCAGGTTTGGTGGATCAACCCGCATTGACCTCAAATTTCCAGTTCACCTATGTCGGTCAAACCAACGGCGTTTTCACCCAGCGTCCTGACGCCAAAATGCCTGACGGCTACGATCCGCGTCAGCGCCCTTGGTACAAGCAAGCCGTGGCCGCCGATAAACCCATGCTTACGCCGCCCTATATGGCCGCAGTGGGCGGGCAGATTGTCACTATTGCCATGCCGGTTAAAAAGAACGGTGAATTGCTCGGCGTGGTCGGTGGTGACCTGAGCCTGCAAACCTTGGTAAAAATCATCAACTCGGTGGACTTCGGCGGTATTGGCCATGCGTTCCTGGTCAGCGGTGACGGCCAGGTTATCGTTAGCCCTGACGAAGACCAAGTGATGAAGAACCTAAAGGACATCTACCCAGGCACCAGCGTCCGTATCGAGAAGATTAATCAGGACGTTGTACTCAATGGCCAGGATCGCATTCTTTCATTCACCCCCATCACTGGGCTGCCAGGCGCGGATTGGTACATCGGTCTGTCGATCGATAAAGACAAGGCCTACGCCCCGCTAGGTAAATTCCGCACATCTGCGTTAATCGCCATGCTAATCGCGGTAGTTGCGATTGCCGTGCTGTTGAGTCTGTTGATTCAAGTATTGCTGCGCCCCCTGACCACCATGGGCGTTGCCATGCAGGATATCGCTCAAGGTGAAGGCGATCTAACACGTCGCTTGGCTGTCACCAGCAAGGATGAGTTCGGTGAAGTTGGCAGCGCGTTCAACCGGTTCGTGGAACGTATTCATGCGTCGATTTCCGAAGTGTCTTCGGCCACACGTCAGGTGCATGACCTTTCCCAGCGCGTGATGGCGTCTTCCAATGCCTCGATCATCGGCTCCGACGAGCAGAGTGCACGCACCAACAGCGTCGCTGCGGCGATTAATGAATTGGGGGCAGCGACTCAGGAAATCGCACGGAACGCTGCTGATGCGTCCCAGCATGCCAGTGGTGCCAGCGAGCAGGCCGACGATGGGCGCAAAGTGGTCGAACAGACCATCCTGGCCATGTCGGAGTTGTCTCAGAAGATCAGCCTATCGTGCACGCAGATCGAAACCCTGAATGCCAGCACCGACAACATTGGTCACATTCTTGATGTGATCAAAGGCATTTCCCAGCAAACCAACTTGCTTGCCCTTAACGCTGCGATCGAAGCTGCGCGGGCCGGTGAGGCTGGCCGTGGGTTTGCTGTGGTGGCCGATGAGGTTCGCAACCTGGCTCACCGAACCCAGGAGTCCGCCGAAGAGATCCATAAAATGATCACTTCGCTTCAAGTGGGCTCGCGTGAAGCGGTGACGACTATGAATGCCAGTCAGGTTTCCAGTGAGGAAAGTGTTGAGGTCGCTAACCAGGCCGGCGAGCGCCTGGTCAGTGTGACGCAGCGTATTGTTGAGATCGACGGCATGAACCAGTCTGTCGCGGCGGCCACCGAAGAGCAGACTGCCGTGGTGGAGACGCTCAACGTGGACATCAACCAGATCAATCTGCTGAACCAGCAAGGTGTGGAAAACCTCAACGAAACCCTGAGGGATTGCGATGCACTGTCACAGCAGGCTAATCGTTTGAAGCAATTGGTCGACAGCTTCAAGATCTGACTCGCCGGGGCAAGCCGTAGGAGCGCGCCAACTCGCTCCTACGGCTTGTCGAGTAATTTGCGTACGTTGTTCAGGGCGCTGTCGGCAAAGTCCTGCACGAACGCTTCGAACCCTTTGCGCGTTGTGTCTTCGGGTTCCGCGATGATCGTCCAGGTGACCTTGGCGCTCTGGGCGCCAAGTGCCTGCACATTAATCGCTGCCCACAGTCTGGCCACGCCCAAGGTGTTGTAGATCGTGGTCCATGTCATGTGCATGGCGTCGTCATCTCGACTGTTGAGTTGTTCGACCGCACAGTTGCCGTCCTGGAAAATTTTTGTACGCAAAGCGCCCACGCCCGCGCCAATCATTTCAATGCGCGACAGTGCAGGGATAAAGGCATCAAAGTTGGAAAATCGCCCCACCAGATCCCATACACGAGCGGCTTCGCAGTTGACTATGACACCGGCCACGATCGGCACGCCGTTTGGGTTGCGAATTAACGTATCGGGTTGCAGCGCTTTCATGAAGTTGTCCTGAAACGGTTCAAAGGAAGCCTATGGTTTTGAGGTAGTAACAGCCCTTGTCCAAGAGTGCCCGGTCTTTTTCGGGATACTGCTCGCCCATGTCTTGAACACCTCTGCGTGCGTTGCCATGCAGGATCCTCGTGGTATCGCCGATGTCTTTGTCCAGACGATCGAGATAGAACCCCAGTACCCCAAACAATGCGTTGTCCGGGCTCACTGCCTGCAGCGCCTGCTGCCATTGCGTCATGCTGACTCGCTCAAAGCAGTAACCCGCGCGACTGAACGCATCCAGGTATTGCTCCCAACTCAACGGCTGTGGGTTATGCAGATTGAACACGCAGCTATCGGCATTAAAACCGGCACTGTGAAAGGCGATAAACCGCGCCAGGAAGTCCACAGGCATCAGATCGAAATTCAAATGCAACTGCGGTAGCAGGCCTAATTGCAGCGACCCTTTGAGCATCAACATCAGGCGATTCTTGTGCGGTTGGCAAACACCATTGCGGCTGTTGAAACTGATGTTGCCGGGTCGATGGATATTCACCCAGGCGCCTTGCTCCACCGCTCGTCCCAACATTCGCTCAGCCACCCACTTGGACAGGTTGTAGCCGTTTTTGATGAACAGCGGCAGCGACGCGCAGGCCGGGGCCTCTAGCACATGCCCTTGGGTGTCGACGCTGCTGGAAGCCGACAGCGTCGAGACAAAGTTGAGAATTTTCTTACTGTGGGTCTCACAGAGACGCAGGCATTCGAAGACGGGGTCGACGTTGTCCCTGGCCAGTGACGCATAGTCCATCACATGGTTGACCTGTGCGGCGTTGTGCACCAGCACACCGAAGCCATGGGCGAGTGCGTCATACGCGTTCTCGGCCAACCCCAGGCGTGGTTGGCTGATATCCGCAGCGAATACCTGCACACGACTCAGGTCCAGATGCTCCAACTGGTAGTCGCGTAACGCATGGGTAAACCGTGCCGTCGCGCATTGCCCGGGCCGTTCGCGCACCAGGCATGCCACTTGAGTCGCACCGCCGGCCAACAGCGCCTGAACAATATGGACGCCGACGAAACTGTTGGCCCCGGTCACAATCACTTTGTGCGGATCGCCTGCGCACGCGGCGGGTAGCGTCTTGATGCTCCATTCGCGTTGCGCATCTCGTACGGCTTGGCTAGAGGACGCGTCGGGCAGCTCACCGTCCTCCATCAGCGTGGCGAGGGTACGAAGGGTGGGTGCTTCGATGAAATGGCTCAAGCCGAAACTGCGGCCAAACTGTTCGCGTACACGCAGTAACAGGGTCGACAGTAAGATCGAGTGGCCACCCAAATCGAAGAAGCTGTCATCAACGGATAACTCGGCGCCATCCAGCCCTAGAAGCACTCCCCACAGGCTGGCCAGGCGCGCTTGAAGCGGTGTGTGTGCCACACGGCGTCGATCTGCAATAGTGAGCCGCAACGGCTGTGCAAGCAGGGCTTGCCGATCGACTTTGCCATTGTCGGAGCAAGGTAGAGCAGGCAGCTCGGCCCATGCGTTCGGTTGCATGTAATCCGGAAGCCACTGGCGTGCATGCTGTTTCAGCGCTTCGAGGGTCGAGCCGTGATCGGGCTGGGCAACAAAGGCGCAGATCCGGTCATCGCGGTCGATCGCCACGGCCACCTGACGATAGAGCCGGCTGTTGCGCAAACACTCCTCAACCTCCCGAGGCTCGACCCGAAAGCCACGGATTTTTACCTGATCGTCCCGGCGTCCGCCCAGCAGGATGCCATCGGCGCTCCACTGTGCCAGGTCGCCGCTGCGGTAGGCCCGCAACGACTGGCCGCCCGGCAGCGGTAAGTCGACAAACGCGCTCGCCGTTTGCACCTGTGCATTCAGGTAACCCAGGCTGACGCCAGGGCCGACAAGGTACAACTCGCCCATCACCTGTTCATCCACGGGCTGCAGATGCTCGTCGAGAATCAGTACCTGGCTGTTAGCAATGGGGCGGCCGATATTGCGGTTGCTGTCACCCGGGGTGAATGTGCGGTGGGTTACCAGCACAGTCGCTTCGGAAGGACCATACAGGTTGTGGAACTGACACTGTCCAGCCAGGCGCTCGATGACATGGGGCTCGCACACATCGCCGCCGGTGAGCAGTTGCGTTAGGCCCAGCGGTTGATCCAGCGGCAAGATGCTGAGCAGCGCAGGTGGCAGGAACGCGTGAGTGACGCATTGCCGTCGCAGCAGCGTCAGCAGTTGCTCCGGATCGCGCCGTTGCGCTTCATTCGGGATGATCAGCTCGGCGCCGGCAATCAAGGCGGGGACGATATCGATCAGCGACGAGTCGAAACTCAGTGGCGAAAATTGCAGGACCCGGGCTTGTTCATTCAATTTCATGCACGCCCCACACCAGGCGGTGAAATGTGCCAGGTTGCCCTGACTCAGCAACACCCCCTTGGGCTGACCCGTGGTGCCCGAGGTGTAGAGCACCATGCACGGTGCATCCAGGCACGGACGCTGTCGCATCGGCAGGGGCGGGTTGCCGGCGTTGCAGGGCTCGATACTGCTGACATCCAGTGCGGTAAAGCGCTCCCGCAGAGGGTGTTCGCCCGCATCCAGCAAGAGCCGGGCTCCGGCAGTCTCCAGCATGAGCTGATGACGTTGTGCAGGCTGGTCCAGACCCAACGGCAGGTAGACCGCGCCGCTGCCCAGGACAGCCAGCATGCTCGCATACAGCTCAATGGATTTATCCAGACAAACACCGACCACCGCGGGGGCTTCAAGCGCCTCCAGCAAACGGATCAAACGTTGTTGAATCGCTGCGGCCCGGCGGTGCAAGTCGCGGTAGCTCACGGCATAGCCATCGATGTTCAGCGCCGGGCGCTCGGCGAAGGCGTGCAGGCTGGCTTGCACCCGTTCCATCACCGGCACTTGCGCCTCCTGCATCAATGCGGGGTTTGCCGTGCAATTGAATCGATGCATGAACGCCAACGCGTCGAGCCCCAGCAGGCTCTGTTCGGGCCAGTCATTGGCCGTGGTGCTGATCGGCACGTACGCAGGGTCCCGTGAGAATTCACTGACCTGCAACGCGACCCAGTCCACCAGTGCGTTCGTCACCTGCTTACGCTGTCGCTCGCCATTGCCCGTAGGCTCGTCGGCGATCTCCAGCACCCCGTGCAAATGCCTCTGGCGGTCATAGGCGCGCAGTTGCAATGCGGGCAGCCCGTACTCGGTGGCGGCGCCCACCCCCAGGCGCAGGCGGATACAGGGCGCTTCGTCGATATCGCTTGGCAGCGGCAGGCTACCGTCTTCAATCCACAGATCGACGGCTTCTTCGCCCGTCGCGTGGCCGTATTGCTCCAGCATCTGCCTGATAGCCTGCAAAGCAGCACTGGTACCGTTCCAGCCGATGGTCAGGCGCTTCATGCCAATCTCCTATTAACCGGCAGGTAGTCGTTCAGTGCCCGCGCCACGCTTGGCGTTTGCAGCAGGCCGCTGTTATGCACAAAGCTCAGGATGTTGCCCATCAAGGGGTGCTGGCGATGGATGGGGAATGCCAGTGCGTTGATGTCATCGCGCAATGCACGGCGCACGTCCGCGCTGACGTCTAGATGCTCGATCAGGTGCAGGTCGAAATTCTTTTGCAGTTGGTTGGTCAGGTAATGCGAGAGGAACGTCGGCAGCGCCTGAGCAATGGCATCGCGGTCGTTCGGGCTTGCGCTTTGCCAGTAGCTGCGCACCAGGCAGGTCCAGAACTGCGCGTGGCGCCCTTCATCGAACAGGTGGTCGGCCATCAGGCCCCGGATCGAGCCTTTGACGCTGCTGTCTTTGGAGAACGCCGCCACTTCGTGGGTGACGGTGTTTTCGGCAATGGCCACGCCAATCAGCTCCACGGCGTCGCGCAAGTGAGCCGGCACCTGCGCTTGCGCCGCTGGTAGGGCCAGGCTCAGTTCAATGTGTGTCGGCAGCTCAAGCGGCTCGATGCCTGTCATGGTTACGGTCTGTTGCAGGAAATCCAGAGCGACCAGCGCGTGGTAGTCCTCGTCCACCACGACGGTCATCGCGTCGACGCGACAGGCGAGGGGAAAGGGCAGCGAGAAGCGATTCTTGGCGATGGCGCGCGCAGTCTTGTCGACGATTTCCGTTTCGAAAATCACAACGTCATTGATGAACTTGTAAAAACTTTGCACCAGCACAAAGTCGCGCCACTGCGGGCAGTGCTCGGTAAAGGTGGCACTGAGTACCAAAGGCTGGCGGCACAAGGGGAAGATCAATTTATCGTCGTTTTCCAGCAAGCGGCGTGGACGTGTGCGAATGGTTGCGCGGCGCTCCCAATCGTCGGCAAAGGCTGGGTAACCGGCCATATTCATGGCTGCACCTCCAGCAGCGAGGCTCGAACCTCATCCCAAAGCATGATCCGGCTTTGCATGGCCGCGAGAGCGGCGTCGTGGGCTTGTTGCGGGTAAGTCGGATGGGCATCGGTCAAACGCTCAAGTAAACGCTGCGCTGCCGGCCCGTGATCCTGAGCGTCCAGCTCGATATGACGGTTGAGGTAGGCACATAAGGTTGGCGCGTGCTCTCGAATCAACGTGCCGGCCTGCAGCAACTGCTCGAACATGCCTGGGATCACGCGTTCTCGACTATGAAGAAACACCGCTGCTACGCAGTGGGTGGGGGCGTTCAATGCGATCTGCAACGTATCGCTTACGAAGCGGGCCGCGCCGCGCGGTGCTTGAGCCCTAAGCAACGCCGTATTGGCAGCCAGGCCTTGGCGTTGCAGCGCAATGAAGTGTTCGATTGAAGCGGTGCTGGCACCGACTTCATCCATGGCTTCCAGATACAGCTGGAAATGGCTGCACTGGCCCTCTTGGGGGTGTTGGTCGGATTCTTCCTCCAGCACGATCTCGTTGATCAGGCGAGCAGCCGTCGGGTCGGCAGGCGGTAGCCACGGCAAGCGTGTACAGGTCAGGTCTTGTTGGAGGCGTTTGAGGAGCGTCATGAAGTCCCAAACCGCGAATACATGACTTTCCATGAATTTTTTTAATGTNNGGGTGGGCGCAAAGGCGCTCTGCTCTTTGTGCAAGTAAGGATTGATACATGCTTGATGCCTATAAGTTATTGCGTCAACTGTGACTACAGCGATGGGCTTTTTTGAACGGCAAGTAGATAAGGGGATATAAGCCAGGCGTGGCGCAATCCCTTTGTCTAAGGGCTGCGCGCCCTGAATAAAGAGCCGGGTTAATGCCGAAGATAATAGTCAGGCTAACTAATTTGGCGAGCATATAAATGTGTTAGATGTTTTTCTAAATAATATCTTTTGTCAGTAAGTCGCTTTATATAGGTGGGAAAGTTCTTTGCCGCGCGCCCTCGCCTTGAACCCGGCACTGATGCTGGCGTTTTTAGGAGGGCAGTGGCTATTGAATAACGCAAGTTACGCGCTGAAGCAGCAACCCTGCCGCGCTCAGGTGCAGGGCGAATGTTAAAGGTTATTGCGGGCCTTTCTGACTGGCGACGTCCGGGCCATTGAGGTAAGTCCTGATCACTTCCATCCCGCGCATCAAGTGATTGCGCAGGGTCAGGACGCTTTCCTGGACTTTCTTGCGTGCGACCAGATTCAGTAGTTCCCGGTGGTCTTCCTGGGACGTCTCGCCCAGCCCCATGGCTTCCAGATTGAAGCGCAGGAAACGCTCCTCTTCGTTCAACCCGTGCTCCACCAGTTTGAGCAGCCGCTGGTTAGGGGCTTTGCTGTAAAGGGTCATATGGAACAAGCGATTCAGGCGGCCTATCTCGGTGTAGTCTTTTTCTTGCTCCAGCGCACAAATCAACGCGTCAGCCTCGGCGATATCGGTGTCGGTGAGCAAAGGAATCGACAAGCGCAGCGCTTCGGATTCCAGCAACATCCGCAGTTCATAGGTTTCGGCCGAGTTGTCTTCGATCAACGGAGCGACCACGGCGCCCTTGTGAGTCACCACATGCAGCAGTGACTGGGCTTCGAGTTGGCGCAAGGCTTCGCGCACCGGCATGCGGCTTACCCCGAACAGGCTGGCCAACTCCTGCTGACGCATGGCGGTCCCGCAGGGCAGGCGCCCATCGAGGATGGCGTTGCGCAAGGTTTCTTCTATGACGGAGCGAGCAAGGTGGGCGGGAATCGGACCGCTGATCTTGATGCTGTTCAAAGGTGTAGGCTTCTGCGTCACGGTTACGCTGCCCTCCTTATTGGAATGGCTGATGGCTAATTGGATCCAAAGCACACTAGTGACTGCCCATAAGCTTGTCAAACACGCACGGTTTCGGCTTGTAAGTAGTTCAACACCACGCTCCGCGCACTCACAGCATGCATTTATGGCGTCTTACAAACGGGATGGAAGCGCCCTCAGTCCAAGCAGCTTCGCTGCGAGCGCTACATCGTTTTGCCGCGCCGTTCACGCATATCGTTATGCGTAAACGGTATTTAAATTGAATTTCTTATACCTATAAAGTTTGTCTCCTGACTGCCAGGAGTGAACCCATGTCTGCCGCCTCTACCGCTTCACCCGCGTCGCTCGATGCACAAGTATTCGAGGTTCTTCCACTGCCCGGCAGCGTCGGTGCCGAGGTGGTTGGCCTGGACTTGTCCCGCCCGATCAACGACACGGATTTCGCGCGAATTCACCGCGCGCACCTCGATCACCATGTGCTGGTCTTTCGCGACCAGCGCATCACACCCGAGCAGCACATCGCGTTCAGCCGTCGCTTTGGCGTGCTGCAGATCCATGTGCTCAAGCAGTTCCTGCTGCTCAATCATCCGGAAATCCTGATCGTCTCCAACATCATCGAAAACGGCCAGGCTATTGGCTTGGGCGACGCCGGCAAGTTCTGGCATTCGGACCTGTCCTATAAAGCACTGCCCAGCCTGGGGTCGATGTTGCACGCACAGGAACTCCCCTGCGAGGGCGGCGACACGTTGTTTGCGGATATGCACAAAGCCTGGGACCAGTTGCCCGCGCATCTGCGCAACGCTGTTGAAGGCCGAAGCGCTGCGCACTCCTACACCGCGCGTTACAGCGAGACCAAATTCGAAGGCAACTGGCGCCCTACGCTCACGCCCGAGCAATTGGCCCAAGTCGCCGAAGTGGTGCACCCCATCGTGCGTACCCACCCTGAAAACGGCCGAAAAGCGCTGTTCGTCAGTGAGGGTTTCACCACTCGCATTATCGGTTTGCCTGAAGACGAAAGCCGCGACCTGCTGGCTCAGCTCTACGCCCACAGCGTGCTGCCGCACAACCTCTACCGCCATCAATGGCAGCCTCACGATCTGGTGTTCTGGGACAACCGTTCGCTGATCCACCTGGCCGCCGGTTGCCCAAGCCATCTGCGCCGCAAGCTGTTCCGCACCACCATCCAGGGCGACGCGCCTTTCTGATTCGGAGCATGACCATGTCCAGACACCTTCCATTTGCACGACTGGCCGCCACTGTCGGCCTGGGTATCAGCCTGCTGGCCGGCAGCCTGGCAGCGCCGGCGGTGGCCCACGCTGAGGGCGAGATTCGCATTGCCGAACAGTTCGGCATCGTCTACTTGCTGCTCAATGTGGTGCGCGACCAGCACCTGATTGAAAAATACGGCAAGCAGGAAGGCATCGACATCAAGGTCGACTGGACTCAACTGTCCGGCGGCGCGGCGGTCAACGACGCATTGCTCTCTGGCTCCATCGACATTGCCGGAGCCGGCGTCGGGCCGTTGTTGACCATCTGGGATCGCACCTACGGCAAGCAGAACGTTAAGGCCGTTGCGTCCTTGGGTAACTTCCCCTACTACTTGGTCAGCAATAACCCCAAGGTCAAGACCATCGCCGACTTTACTGACAAGGACCGTATCGCGGTGCCGGCAGTGGGGGTGTCAGTGCAGTCGCGCTTTCTGCAATACGCCGCCGCCAAACAATGGGGCGACCAGGATTTCAACCGCCTCGACAAGTACACCATCGCCGTTCCGCACCCCGACGCCACCGCGGCGTTGATCGCCGGCGGCACGGAGTTGACCGGGCATTTTTCCAACCCGCCGTTCCAGGACCAGGCCCTGGCCAATCCCAATGTCCATGTGGTGCTCAATACCTACGACCTGTTTGGCCCGAACTCGCCGACGGTGCTGTTCGCCACCGAAAAATTCCGCAACGACAACCCCAAGACCTACAAAGCATTTGTCGACGCTTTGACCGAAGCCGCACAGTTCGCTCAGAACGACAAAGGAGCGGCGGCCGATACCTACCTGCGCGTGACCAAGGCCAAGATCGACCGTGCCGAGCTGCTCAAAATCATCGACAACCCGCAATTCGAATTCAGCGTCACGCCGAAAAACACCTACCCGCTGGCGGAATTCCTTTATCGCGTCGGCGCCATTAAGCACAAGCCGCAATCGTGGCAGGACTACTTTTTCCAAGACGCCAAACCCCTGCAAGGAAGCTGAGATGAACGCGCCGTTATCAGCCCACGCGACCAGCAATCTGCACCCTGTCGCGCCGTTACTGGCGGTGGATAACGTCAGCCTGGAATATCGCACGGCCGAGCGCGTGGTGCGCGCGACGCATCAGGTCAGTTTCGAGATCGACCCGGCCGACCGCTACGTGCTGCTCGGCCCTTCGGGCTGCGGCAAATCCACATTGCTCAAGTCCGTTGCCGGGTTTATCAAACCCAGTGAAGGCGAGATTCGCCTGCTAGGGCAAAAGGTCGAACAACCGGGCCCGGACCGTATCGTGGTGTTTCAGGAATTCGATCAGTTGCCGCCCTGGAAAACCGTCAAGCAAAACGTGATGTTCCCGCTGCTGGCGTCGAAAACCTTGAAGCGCGCCGACGCCGAAGACCGCGCACGGCATTACCTCGATAAGGTCGGCCTTAGTGCGTTTGCCGATGCCTACCCACACACCCTGTCCGGTGGCATGAAGGCGCGCGTGGCAATTGCCCGTGCGCTGGCGATGCAACCGAAAATCCTGCTGATGGACGAACCCTTCGCCGCCCTCGATGCCCTGACTCGGCGCAAGATGCAAGAAGAGCTGCTGCTGCTCTGGGAGGAAGTGCGCTTCACCTTGTTGTTCGTCACCCACTCCATTGAGGAGGCGCTGGTGGTGGGCAATCGCATTCTGTTGCTGTCACCGCACCCAGGGCGCGTGCGTGCGGAAATCCACAGTCATCAATACGACCTGCATAGCCTTGGCGGTGTCGACTTCCAGGCATCGGCGCGGCGGATCCACCGGCTGTTGTTCGATGAAGCCACTGAGGCGGAACCCGAGTTGGATTTTGCCGATATCCGCATCGCGTACTAAGGGGACATTTATGCGCCAGGAATACGAAATCACCCTCGAACCGCTACTCAGCGTGCCGGTGGAACGCGACCTGCCGCTGCGCCAGCGCCTATGGCAACAGGGCTGGTTGCGCAAGGGCCTGATCCTGATCGTGCTCGCTGTCCTCTGGGAAGCCGTTGCGCGCTATCAAGACAACGACCTGCTGCTGCCGAGTTTTCTGCAGACCTTTCACGCGTTCTACGACGGTTTGCTCAGCGGCGAACTGCTCGGCAAAGTCAGCATCTCGCTGGTGGTGCTGATCAAGGGCTACCTGATCGGTATCGTACTGGCGTTCGCCCTGACCACACTCGCGGTGTCGACGCAGGTGGGTCGCGACCTGCTCAGCACACTGACCTCCATGTTCAACCCGTTGCCGGCCATTGCGCTGTTGCCGCTGGCGCTGCTGTGGTTTGGCCTGGGTCAGAACAGCCTGATCTTTGTGCTGGTGCATTCGGTGCTGTGGGCGCTGGCGCTCAATACCTATTCGGGGTTCCTGGGCGTGTCCGAAACCCTGCGCATGGCCGGACGCAACTATGGCCTCAAAGGTATCCGCTTTGTGCTGTTTATTCTGATCCCGGCAGCGCTGCCATCGATTCTGGCGGGCCTGAAAATCGGCTGGGCTTTTGCCTGGCGCACGCTGATCGCTGCCGAATTGGTGTTCGGCGCCACCAGCGGCAAGGGCGGGCTAGGCTGGTACATCTTTCAGAATCGCAACGAGCTGTACACCGACAAAGTATTCGCCGGGTTGGCGGTGGTGATCCTCATCGGCCTGCTGGTGGAGAACCTGGTGTTCGATACCGTCGAACGGCTGACGGTCAAGCGCTGGGGCATGCAGCGCTGATAGATCCACCCTGATACGATTGCGCCCAGTTCACTCCTTACCGCATACGAGTGCTTGGCATGCAACTACCGGATATGAACCTACTGGTCGCCCTCGACGCTTTGCTCGACGAGGGCAGTGTGGTCGGCGCCGCGCGCCGCATGAACCTCAGCCCGGCGGCCATGAGCCGTACTCTCACGCGCATACGTGAAGCGGTGGGCGACCCGATCCTGGTGCGCGCCGGGCGTGGCCTGGTGCCGACGCCCAAGGCCCTGCAGTTGCAAGAGCAGGTGCGCAACGTGGTCGAGCAGGCGGCGCTGTTGTTTCGCTCGGCCGACCAAGTGGACCTGAGTACCTTGCGCCGGCGCTTCAGCGTACGAGCCAATGACTTCTTTATCGGTGTGTACGGCGGGCGGCTGTTCGACACCATGGAGCGCGTCGCACCGCTGTGCGAGCTGTGTTTCGTGCCCGAAGGCGACACCGACGACGAAGCGCTGCGCGAAGGTCGACTGGACCTGCGTGTGAGCAACACCATGCCCGCCAGCCCTGAAGTGAAAGTACAAAATCTGTTCTCCACCACCTTTGTCGGCCTGGCGCGGCAAGATCATCCCTTGTTCGATAAAGAAATCACCGCCGCCCGCTTCGCCAGCTATTCCCACATCAGCATCTCGCGGCGCGGCATCGCCCGTGGGCCGATCGATACGGCCCTCAATGCCCAGGGCTTGGAGCGCCGCGTGGCGATGATCGCACCGGGGTTTCACGGCGCAATGTTTATGCTGCCCGACTCCGACCTGCTTCTGCCGGTGCCCAAGGAAGCGCTCTACAGCGCCAACCGGCTGAAGCTGCCCCTGCGCGCGTTCCCGCTGCCCATCTCCTTGCCGACACTGGTGTTGGCCCAGTCCTGGCACCCGCGCTTCGACAACGACCCGGCGCACAAATGGCTGCGCGAGACCCTGCGTGAAAGTTGCCACGCCACCTGGCTGGAAGCTCAACCCTCCTGACCTCTAAATCATGCAGGGTCAAAATGTGGGAGGGGGCTTGCCCCCGATAGCGGTGTGAAGATGGAAAAAACTGTGGCTGTCAGAAAGCATCAGGGGCAAGCCCCCTCCCACCTGGGGTTTTTGGCCGGGTTCGAGATTGCGTTTGGCGCACTTATAAGCTGCCGATAAGTAACTTTTTGTCATGTGTTAGCCTGATTAAACTGCTCGGGTATTCCCTACGCCGAGTTACCTGTTCATGACGTCCCTCGCTGCTCCCACCCTTGCGGCCGCAGCCCAACCCACCGCCATCGCCTCGCCCGTATTCGGCCCGCGCATCATCATCGGCCTGATCGGCGTGTTGCTGGCGGTGCTGGTGTCCGGTCTCAACGAGATGGTCACCAAGATTGCCCTCGCCGACATCCGTGGCGCGCTCGCCATCGGGTTTGATGAAGGCACCTGGCTGGTCGCCGCGTATACCGCCACCTCCGTGTCGGCCATGGCCTTTGCACCCTGGTGCTCGGTGACCTTTTCCCTGCGGCGCTTCACCTTGTGGGCCATCGGGTTGTTCACTTTGCTTGGAGTGCTGTGCCCGCTCGCGCCGAACTACCAAAGCCTGCTGGCGCTGCGCACCCTGCAAGGCCTGGCCGGTGGAGCGCTGCCGCCGATGCTGATGACCGTGGCGCTGCGTTTTCTGCCGGCCAACGTCAAGCTGTACGGCCTGGCCGGTTACGCACTTACCGCCACCTTCGGCCCGAGCCTGGGCACGCCGCTGGCGGCGCTGTGGACTGAATACGTCGGCTGGCAGTGGGCGTTCTGGCAAATCGTCGCGCCGTGCCTGTTGGCGATGGCCGCCGTGGCCTACGGGTTACCGCAGGACCCGTTGCGCCTGGAGCGCTTCAAGCAATTCAACTGGCGCGGCCTGCTGCTGGGCTTCCCGGCGATCTGCATGCTGGTCATCGGTGTGCTGCAAGGCAATCGTCTGGACTGGTTCGAGTCCGGCCTGATCACCTTCCTGCTCAGTGGCGGTAGCCTGTTGCTGGTGCTGTTCCTGTTCAACGAATGGTCGCAGCCGCTGCCGTTTTTCAAGCTGCAGATGCTGGGCCTGCGCAACCTCGCGTTTGCCTTGATCGTGCTGGCGGGCGTGCTGATGGTGCTGACCTCGGTGATCCTCATCCCGTCGAGTTTTCTCGCTCAGGTGCAGGGATACCGGCCGCTGCAAACCGCACCGCTGATGCTGCTGATGGCGCTGCCGCAACTGATCGCGCTGCCGCTAGTGGCTGCCCTGTGCAACCTGCGCTGGGTCGATTGCCGCTGGGTGCTGGGGGCGGGGCTGGGCATGCTGGTGCTGTCCTGTGTGGGCAGCGCGCACCTGACCTCGGCGTGGATTCGCGACGATTTCTATGTGCTGTACCTGCTGCAAATCTTCGGACAGCCCATGGCCGTGTTGCCGTTGTTGATGCTTTCCACCGGCAGTATCCAACCGGTGGAAGGCCCATTCGCCTCGGCCTGGTTCAACACCGTCAAAGGCCTCGCCGCCGTGATCGCCACGGGTGTGCTGGATGTGCTGACGACCCACCGGGTGCATTTTCATTCGAGCAGGCTGGTGGACGGCCTCGGTAATTCGCCCCTGGCCGACGCCGATGCCCCAGGCCTGGCGCACCGTCTGCATGAGCAGGCCGTGGTGCTCACTTCTTCGGATCTGTACTACGTCATGGCCGCGGTGGCGGCGGCGTTGATCCTGCTGATTTTCTGGATGCCCACGCGGATCTATCCGCCGCGCGCACCGACCTAGCACAAAGGAATTTCCATGAAACGCAAAGACAAAATTGCCGTGTCGGCCATCGCCGTATTCGCCGTCGGCGTGCTGGTGTACCTGGCCGTCCCTGGGCTGTTGGGCAGCCGACAACAGACCACCAACGACGCCTTTGTCGCCGCTGACTTCACCCAGGTGGCGCCGCGCGTGGCCGGTTTTATCAAGGAGGTGCTGGTGGAAGACAACCAGCGCGTCAAAGCCGGGCAACTACTGGCGTTGATCGACGACCGCGATTTTCGCGCTGCCGCTCAGGCCGCCGATGCCGACACACTGGTGGCCCAAGCCCAACTGAAAAACGCCACCGCGACACTGGAGCGGCAAACCTCGGTGATCGCCCAGGCTCAGGCCACGGTGGCGGCGGATCGTGCCGAAGTGGCCTTCGCCGAACACGAACTGAATCGCTACAACCACCTGGCCGGTGTTGGCGCCGGCACCGTGCAGAACGCCCAGCAAGCCAAGACCCGCATCGACCAGGCCACCGCTCGCCTGGCCAAGGCCACGGCCGTGCTGGCGGCCGAGCGCAAGCAGGTGGAAATCCTCACGGCCCTGCGCGATGCCGCCGAGGGTGGGCTCAAACGCGCTCAGGCGGCGCTGGAAATGGCCAGTTATCAGCTGTCTTACACACGCATTGTCGCGCCAGTGGATGGCATGGTCGGTGAGCGCGCGGTGCGGGTCGGTGCCTACGTAACACCGGGCAGCAAGTTGCTGGCGGTGGTGCCGTTGGCCGAGGCGTATGTGGTGGCCAATTTCCAGGAAACCCAGCTGTCCCACATGCATGCCGGTCAGGCCGTGCAGGTGCGCGTCGACAGCCTCGACGGTGAAGTGCTCGACGGCCACTTGGAAAGCCTAGCGCCCGCCACCGGAGTGACCTTCGCCTCGATCAAACCGGACAACGCCACCGGCAACTTCACCAAAGTCGTGCAGCGTGTTCCGGTGAAGATCGTGCTTGAGCCCAATCAGCCGCTGACCGAGCGTCTGCGGGTCGGTATGTCGGTGGAAGCCAGCGTCGATACTCAAGCCGTAGCGCCACAGCGCGAGGTAGCCCAGCAATGAGACACCTCGCCTGGCTCACCCTCGGCCTGATCAGCCTGAACGCCTGCACCGTCGGCCCGGACTTCCAGCGCCCCCACAGCGCGCAGCCCGCGCAGTGGGCCGAACCCCAAGGCCGTCAGGCTGCCAGCCACGCCGTCAGCGACCCCTTGCAGGAGCGCTGGTGGGACGTGTTCCACGACGCGCAATTGTCGGCGCTGACCCGGCGCGCCCTCAGCGATAACCTCGACTTGAAACTGGCCAGCAGCCGTCTGCAACAAAGCCGTGCGGTGCGCCAGGTAACCACTGCCGAGCGCTACCCGAGCGTCAACGCTACCGGCGCCTATCAGCGCAAACGCAACAGTGGTAAGGGCCTCAACGACCCGTCCGGCGAGAATGGCCGCGCCGCGTTCAACCAGTGGGACGCCGGGTTTTCCGCCGCCTGGGAGTTGGACTTCTGGGGCCGGGTCAAACGCGAAACCGAGGCGGCCGACGCCACGCTGCAAGTCGCGGAGAATGACCGTCGCGCCGTGCTGCTGTCAGTGTTGGCTGAAACCGCCCAGGACTACATCCAACTGCGCGGAGTGCAGAACATCCGTGCCGTCACCGAGCAAAACCTCGACGTGGCGCGACACAGTCTCAAGCTCTCGCAATTGCGCCTGGCCGACGGCGTGGCGACTGACTTGGATGTGGCCGAAGCCGCCGCCCAGGTCGCCGCCATCGAAGCACGCCTGCCCGACCTGCAACAGCGTCAGGATCAGTTGATCAACGCTTTGAGCCTGCTGATGGGCGAGCCGCCGCAAGCTCTGCATGCACAGTTGTCCAAGGCTGCTGCCGTCCCGCAAACCCAGCGCCAGGTCGCCATTGGCCTGCCGTCTGAATTGGCCGAGCGTCGCCCCGATATCCGCCAGGCCGAGGCGCGACTGCACGCCGCCACCGCCAGCATCGGCGTGGCCAAGGGCGATTTCTACCCGCGCATCACCTTGTCCGGCAGCCTCGGCTCCCAGGCCATGCAACTGTCGGATTTCGGTGCGTGGGGCTCACGCGCCTTTGCCTTCGGCCCACAGCTGAGCCTGCCGCTGTTCAATGGCGGACGCTTGCAAGGCATGGTCGAGTTGCGCGAAGCCCAACAGCAGGAAGCGGCGATTGCCTACCAGCAGACCGTCTTGCGCGCCTGGCATGAAATCGACGATCAACTGACCCGCTACAACGCCAGCCAACTGCGCCGCGACAGCCTGACCGAAGCCGTGCGCCAGAACCAGATCGCCCTCACCACCGCGCAACATCAATACGTCGAAGGCGTGGTGGACTTCGTCAACGTGCTCACGGTGCAAAGCGCGCTGCTGGCGACCCAGGAGCAATGGGTGGAGAGTTCCACCGGCGTGTCCCTGGCCATGGTCGGGTTGTACAAAGCCTTGGGGGGCGGGTGGGAATCGGTATATCCGTTGCAAACGGCAGGGGGCTGATCGACAAAGAGTTTTGTCAGTAACGAAATAAGGTGTAATGATAATTGCTCTCAATAGTGTATCTGAGCTTTTCATGGACACCGCGACTGACGGCCAGCAACAGCTTCATCTTCTGTACCGCGACCATCACGGCTGGCTGCAAGGCTGGTTGCGCAAGCGCCTGGGCGATCGAGAGCACGCCGCCGATGTAGCCCAGGACACGTTCCTGCGGCTGTTGGTGTCCGGACGTTTTCCAGGTGACAAGGAAAGCCGCAGCTATCTGGCGCAGATCGCGCGCAATCTGGTGATTGACCAGTGGCGGCGCCTGCGTATCGAACGCGCCTATTTGGAGAGCATCGCCCATCTGCCGGAGCCGGAGTCGCCGTCGCTGGAAACCCGCGCACTGATCCTTGAAACCCTGATGCAGATCGACGCCATGCTCGACCGCATGCCCGACAACGTGCGCCGGGCCTTCCTGCTATCGCAATTCGAGGGGTTGAGCTACGCGCAGATCGCCGAGCGCCTGGGTGTCACCATCAGCTCGGTGCAGAAATACATGACCCGCGCCATCGTCGCCTGTTACCAGGTGGTCTACGAAGAATGAAACACGACGCACCCATTGCCCCGGCCATTGTCGAGCAAGCCAGCGAGTGGTTGATGCTGCATTGGGGCGGCGAGCTGCACGGCGAGCAACGCCACGCTTTTGCCCAGTGGCAGGCCGCCGATGCGGAACACCGTCGCGCCTGGCAACGTTTGCAGCACTTGCAACACACCCTCGGCGGCGTTCCTGCCGACAGTGCCCGCGCGGTGCTACGCGATACGCCGGACACCCAGCGCCGCGCCGCCCTCAAGCTGCTCGGCGCGCTCTTGATGGTCGGCGGCAGCGGCTATCTGGTGCGGCGTAGTGAACCTTGGCAAGCGGCATTCGCCGAACATCGCACGGCGACCGGTGAGATCCGCTACGTCACCCTCAGCGACGGTACGCGTCTGGACCTCAACAGCGACAGCGCAGTGGATGTGCGTTTCAGCGCCACTGAGCGACGTATTCGCCTGATCCGAGGCGAGATCCTGCTGACCAGCGGCCACGATGCACTGCGCCCGCTGATCGTGGAAACGGCGGCCGGCGATGTGCAGGCGCTGGGCACTCGCTTTGCCGTGCGCGAACTGGACGCGGGCAGCCGTGTCGACCTGTATGAAGGCCGCGTGCGCGTGACCCCGGTGCACGGCGCTGCGGTGCAGATGAACGCCGGTGACAGCCTGTGGTTCGATCAGCGCCAGACCCTTGCGTTACCTGCGGTGGGCGCCAACGGCAGCAGTTGGACCGAGCATCGCCTGATCGCCGAACGCCAGCCGCTGGGCGAATTTGTTACGCAGTTGAGTCGCTATCGTCCTGGCCTGTTGCGGTGCGATCCGGCCGTGTCCGGGCTGTTACTCACCGGTGTTTTCCCGTTGAACGATACCGACGCGATCCTTGCCGCCCTGGAGCGCTCGTTACCGGTGCACGTCCAGGCAGTCACCCGCTACTGGGTGACGATCAAGGCTCGTGTCTGAAAATATTTTCTCTGGCGCTTGTCGGTTTCTCCATCCCGTTCGGGATACCTCTTGAAAGCCAATCAAGAAGCGTTCTCACGGGGAGTCCTGCAATGCCGCACCACCCAATCCAACCCTTGGCCCGCGCCCTGCGCCATGGTCTGTTTGTCGGCCTAATGGCGACCGCGCCGATGCTGCCGACCTTGGCCTATGCCGCCGAAGCCACTGAAGAAGTGCGTACCTACGCCATCCCGGCGGGCAGTCTCGACCAGGCGTTGAACCGTTTCGCCAGTGCCTCGGGCATCTTGTTGTCGGTTGATGCCACGCTTACGGAAGGTAAGCGCAGCGCCGGTCTGCAAGGGCGTTATGCGGTGGGGGCCGGTCTGGAGCGGTTGCTGGCGGGCAGCGGCCTGGTGGCGATGCAATCCCAGGGCGGTTGGTCGTTGCAGGAGAGCGCGTCTGACGGCACGTTGCAACTCGGGGCTACTCAGATCAGCGCCCAGCAAGCCGAGGAAAGCGCCTGGGGCCCGGTGGACGGTATCGTTGCCACCCGCAGCGCCTCCGGCAGCAAGACCGATTCGGCACTGGTGGAAATCCCCCAGACTATCAACGTGATCACTGCCGCCGAGATCAAGGCCCGCGGTGCCCAGAGCGTTACCCAGGCATTGCTGTACACGCCGGGCATGAGCGCCGGCGGCTTCGCCGACCGGGTCAAGTTGTTCGATGAACCCACCTCGCGGGGCTTCTCGCCCACACCCCTGTACCTCGACGGTTTGCACCTGCCCTATGGCGGTGGCAGCACTGGCGGCGCGCTGCAAATCGAGCCCTATTCCCTGGAGCGCATTGAAGTCCTCAAAGGCCCGGCTTCGGTGCTGTACGGGCAAAACCAGCCGGGCGGTATCGTCAATATGGTCAGCAAGCGCCCCAGCGAAACCCCGGTACACCAAGTGGTGCTGGAAGCCGGCACCTACGAGCATAAAAGCGCGGCCATCGACCTCAGCGGTCCGCTGGATGAGCAGGGGCAATTTCTGTATCGCCTGACCGGCCTGGCCAACGATGGGCAGGACGAGATCAACTACGTCGAGAACAAGCGCCAGTTCATCGCCCCCAGCTTCACTTGGCGACCCAACGACGACACCCATGTGACGCTGTTCGCCCAGTACCAGAAAGACAAAGGTGTGCCCGAAGCCCAAGGCCTGCCGGCGTCCGGCACCTTGTGGGCCAACCCCAACGGCAAGATCAAGCGCGATGTGTTTATCGGCGAGCCCGGCGTCAACCAATACAACCGCGAGCAGTACGTGCTGGGCTACGAGATTTCCCATCGCCTTAACGACACCTGGACCCTCAAACAAAATGCGCGCTACGCCGAGGTGGACGACCGTTACACCGCGCCGTTGCACGGCTACCGTTTCGTCGCCAACCCGGCCACCGGTGTGCAGGACCAACGCTACCTGCAACGCTTCGGTGTGGACTGGGCGCAAAACAACAAAGTGTTTGGCGTGGACAGCATCGCTCAGGCCGAATTCGACACAGGCGCGTTGTCCCACACCCTGATCCTGGGCCTGGATTACTACCATTCCGGCTCGCTGTTCCATGGCCTGTATGACCGCAACCCGCCGATCATCGACCTGTTCAAGCCGGTCTATGGGCAGCGCCTGAATTTTGGCCAGCCATATCGGTGGGATCGCACCATCACCCAGACCGGCCTGTACGTTCAGGACCAGATCAAGTTGGATAAATGGGCGTTGGTCCTGGGCGGGCGCTATGACTGGGCCAACGTGGTGAACAAAGAACCCCTGACCGACACGCGCTTTGCCAGCAAAGACCAGGCGTTCACCGGTCGTGCGGGGTTGGTGTACTTGTTCGATAACGGCCTGGCGCCCTTTGTCAGCTACACGGAATCCTTCCTGCCACTGGCGGGCACCGACGTAAATAAAAAGCCGTTCGAGCCATCTACCGGCAACCAGTACGAAGTCGGCGTGAAGTACCAGCCGCCCGGCCAGAAGAGTTTTGTGCAGGTCTCGGTCTATCAGCTGGACCAGGAAAATGTGCTCACCACCAACCCGGTGGACACCACCTACAGCACCCAAAGCGGCGCCATGCGCTCACGCGGCGTGGAGCTGGAAGCCAAGGCAGCGCTCAGCGACGCTTGGGAGATCATCGCGTCGGCCTCGCGCAATGACATCAAATACACCAAGGACAACGACGGTCGCCAAGGCCGCCACCCCGCAGGCATTTCGCCGCTCACGGCGTCGATGTGGGTCAATTACACCGTGCTTGGCGACACCCCGCTGGCCGGTCTCGGCGCGGGACTGGGTGTGCGCTACGCCCGCCAAAGCCTGGGCGACTACTACGAAGGCGCCTTCAGCGTGCCCTCGTATAGCGTCTATGACGCCAGCCTGAGCTACGACCTAAGCCGCTCGCCGCTGAAACTCAAAGGCGTGAAACTGGCGCTGAATGTGCAGAACCTCACCGACAAGACCTACGTTTCGCAGTGCACCAGCGATCTGGATTGCTACTACGGGCAAGGACGGACGGCGGTGTCGAGCCTGACGTACGACTGGTAGCCAGGTGCCTAAGATCGCAACAGCATGAAGGTGGTGTCGTCGTGAGTTGAACAGCCGTTAAGGGTTTGCTGTGCAATGGCCCTGAGTTGGTTCTGGACAGACAGTTCGGCCCAGAACCCATCCGTCGCCATGATCCATGTTGTGTCTTTGATTATCTGCAAGGATTGAATGTGAGGCTCATGGCGGCGGCGGTAGCTCATGCAGTTGAGCAGAGTTTTCCGCGCAGGGCTGTTGGCTATGAGTGAATGGCTCAGATCACCTTTCCAGTTGGGGCCGCAGTGGGGTGGGCTTATCCAATTCAGCTGCTGACCTTTTCCCAGATATCCAAGGCAACAGTCGCCTGCATGAATGGATATGGCGGTTTGACCGACTACCAGGAGCGCAAGATAGCTGGCGGCGGCAAAGGGGAAGTCCGGGCATAGATTTGAATGCACTCGATTGAGTGATGTGAGTGTCAGCGCCAAAGCCTTATCTTTGCAGGCCGAGACGGCAGTCGCTGAGTGAGAAAAGGTGTCCAGCAGATGGTGGCTCAGGGCTCGCGCCAACTCGCCACTGCCTGGTTTGGACGTACCGTCGGCAATCACGTAGAGATATGAATCTGCATTGCGTGCCGAACCGCAGGCGTCACGGTTTTCTGCTCTGTGGATACCTTGCCGACTGACACTGGAATGCAGAATCAAATGCGCACCCCGAACTCAATCAGTCTATCGAGGCGCTCGTAAATCAACGTTTCTCGATCGGGGTCTTGAGCGGTGCTTTGAATCACATCCTGAAAAGCAGTGAGTCTGAGCAGAGACGAGAGCTCCTCGCCCACAAAGCGTCGTAGCTCGATAGGTGCGTATTTTGTTTCTGCAATTAGCTCTTCCCGGCCATCCAGCAGAGCGATGATGTCTTCAATATCGTTGGACATCAGTAGGTCGCCCTTGCCCCGGCCTAGATATGCCTGGAGTTTTGCGGCAAGAAACCAAGGGGCTGCGAACACCTTGATAGGCGTTCCATTAGGCAATGTGTAATCAATCGCATTTTCCAGCCCTCCGACAAACCAAGTATTGGAGAACCCCAGTATTTTTTCATCGGTTGGCATGAAATCGACTTTCAGCGCTCCTAGACGCAAGCGACAGGTGACCGTGTCCTGGCCTGTATTTTTGAACCCTTTGGTTTTAAGGGTTTCTTCAAGCCGATACCAAGCGGCAGTACTGGTCAGGTGGATGACCAGATCCACGTCATCGGTACCGCGGATGGATTCTTGTGTGTATTCGTCGGTAATCAACAGGACGGTTGTACACCCACCGACAAAGGCCACTTGCTGGCGTAGCTCTGCCCCCAATGCGTCGGCGACCGCTTCAAGCATTTGCAACATCATTTCCCGAACTGAATTCAAAGGATCAACTCCCTCAGCAGTGCATCGGCTACCTTGGTCTCGCGCGGTCCGCCGATGCGAATTGCATCGACTAGAGCCAGGAAGTGATAGAGAAGCTCGTCTTTTTTTACCGCCCCAGGAACAGTTTTGTACAAGGGCGCGATTTCCTGACCTTTGCTTTTGCCATACGCATCTGGCCACACGGGGATGAGATCGCCACCGCTCATGACTTTACCCGTCAGGATAGGGGCCCCGAATGCTGTTGGAATTCCGCGAACGACGGCGCCAGGCTTTGCGGGAAATACGTAGCGAATGCCATATTTCACGAAGTCCAGAAGGGCTTCTCTTCTTACCAGAGGCTGCCCGCTGAGGCGGTTCGTGTGAATAAGGCCGATCTCTCGACAGCGATTCAGAGAATTCGATACCTCGCTTTTGCTCAACGCCAACGACGCAGACAGTGCTCGAACGGAGTAGCTATCACTGTTATTCGGGAGCGTGTCGCCGTCGCTATCCTCCCAACCTTTCCACTCACTACCTGCAAGGAAAACAAGCGTTTCGGCCTCTTTTCCGGTGGCCCGCTCTTTCACCGCCTGTAGTTCCAGGCTAATCAGTTTGAAGAGGATAACGATATCCTGACTTTTCATAGGGCTCCCTGAAGCGGCTGTCCACTGTCCATGGACCGTGGACGATTTCTTGCATGGAGGGATAGCCCTGTCAAGAAAGGAATCAAAGATTCTGCAAAAACACCACATACCCCCGAAACCACTCATTGCTCTGCAAATACCCCGGCGCCTGCCATTCACCGCCCTGAATCAAGCCGATCTTGAACGGCAGCCCCAGCCGATTCATCCGCGGCAAGTACGCGGCGTAATCCGGGATGCTGTGGCGGCCTTGATAGGTCTGCACCACCACTTCATCCACCACGCCTTTGAGCTGGGCGATGGCGGCCGGGTCGGCGTTGCTGCTCCAGTCCATCAGGCCGGTGATGCTCAGCCGCAAGTCGGCGGGCAGGCGCTGGCGCAGGTCGCGCAGAAAGTCGGCGTATTCGTGCAGGTATTGGGTACGGGCGTCGAAGTCGATCTGAATGCCTATTACCGGGTTGCCCGCGTCGCGCCAGCGTTGCACCTGGCCGAGCAGCTGGGTGTAGATCGGTTCGGGCCAGCGCAAGGTGTGGGCGCGGTATACCACCCAGACCTCGCCCTGGGTCAAGCGCGGTACGCTCATGCCCTGGGCGATCAGCTGCACGCCGCGCTGGGGGGCGCGGCGGGTAGAGTTGATCTGGCCCTGCAGGATGTAGAGGGTCTTGGCCTGCTTGAGCACCGCTTGGGACTTGACGCCGCTCCACAGCCAGAAGGCGTCATAGTCGCGGGCGTCGACGGCACCGAAGGCCGGGCTCGCCAGCATCAGCAAGCCTAGCCACAGGTGTTTCACCAGTAGTACTGCAGCGATTTGCCCCACTGGGTGTCGGCGTAGCCGCTTTTGAGCTGGCGGAACCAGGCTTTGCGCACGGCCGGTTCAACGTCCTGCCCACCGCAGCTGTTATAGCCGGCCGGCGCGTAGCAGTTGATGGCGCGGAACAGCGCATAGGCCTTGTCTGTCTTCGGCGCCTTGGCGTCGCCGATCACCTGCTTGTAACCGTCGAGTCGCGAGAAGGTGGCCCCTTTGAAGTCCGACGCGGTGCTGCCCAGGCTGCCGGCGGCGCGTGCTTGTTCCAGCGGCATGCCGTCCAGGTTGTTGCGCAGGATGAACTCGCCGAGGCAGTTGAGGGCCTGGGGGTTTTTGGCCTCGGTTTGCAGGGTCGCGGCAGTTTGCGCGATGGCCGGGCAGGTGTAGCCGGAGGCGGCTTTTTCACCGTTCCACTGGAACAGTTTCAACGTCTGCCCTTCGCTGTAGACATAGCCCAGGCTGCTGCTCAACTTATCTTCGGGCATCGGGGTCGGCAGTTGCTTGAAGTCCTCGGCAAAGGTGGCGAACTGGCCGCGCAGCAGGTCTTTGTAGAGCAACACGAATTGCGCGGTCTGGCGCTCCACCGGGTCGCTGGCCTGGGCGATCTGTTGGCGCAGCAGCTCAGGCCCGGCGACGTTGCGCAACAGGCTGTAGCGCACTTGCTTGGCGCTGATCGGCGAGTCGGCGGCAAACACCTCGGCCAACTGGCCGCTGCGCTCGTAGTTCATGGCCAGGGCCAATTCCAGTTGATCGCGCATCAACGGCAGTTTGGCCAGTGGCAGCAATTGCAGCCACAGCGCTTGGGCGCCTTTCCAATCTTGCTTGGCTTCCATCGCCAGGGCGCGCAGGGTCTGTTGGCTGAAGGCGAAGTAATTCAGGCTCGACGGCACACTTTGCGGCAGCTGCTTCAGCGCGGCATCCGGCTGGTGCTCGATGTACAACGCACACACCGCCAGCAGGTAATCGTAGAGTTCGGGTTCGCTGGCAAACAGTGCCTTTTGCTTTTCCAGGTCTGCGCGGGACAAGGTCGGCTGGTTGCCGCCGCGCATCACCATCAGGTCGCTGACCAGTTGGATCATCGGCGTCTTCACTGGCTGGCTGTTGACCATCAACAACTTGAGGTCAGCCTCTTCCACCAGCTCATCCTCGGACACATTGCGCTGCGCGTCGCTGGCTTGCGTGAGGCTCCAGGCATACGCCTCGGCCAGTTTGCTGCCATCATCGGCCAACCAGTAGACCCGCCGCAGCAGGCCGCGCGCGGAGGCGCTGTAATCGCCTTGTGGATAAGCACTCAGGTAGCTATCGAAAGCTTGCTCGGCATTGGCCAGCGCCGACTTATCCACACGCGCCAGAGTCGGCACGCCGTCGGCATCGTACGCGTCGGCCTGGGCCTGGTTCAGCGCAGTGCGGGCGGTCATGTACAGCGCGGCTTCCTTGAGCCAGGGCAGGGCGCTGCTGCGGGCGGCGCTGAAGCCGCGCTCGGCTTCGGCAAAACGGCCGCTGTAAAAATCGGCGGCGGCTTGCAGGTAGGTGTACAGCTGCTGGCCGTCGGTCGATTGCAGTTGCTGCGCATTCGCCACGACCGGGCCGTCCCACTCGCAGGTGGTGAGCAGTTGCAGGCGGGCTTTGACCAGCAGCTCGCGTTCGGCGGCCGGCATATCGGCCTTGACCACTTGGCGCACAAACGCGGTGGCACTGTCGTCGTCGTTGCTGCGGCAGCGGCTGCCCTCGCCCGTGACAAACGCCTCGCCGGCGGTGGTGTAGTCCTCGCGCTTGATGCCCAGGGGTTGCAGCAGGTTGTCCAGTTCGGCAGTGGACGATGTGTCTGCGCCGTCATCCGGTTCAGTGTCCGAGCTGCCGAGCAGCGTCAGGCGATACACCGGGAACGGCACAGGGCCGAACCCCTCGGCCAGGTCATCTTCGCTCAAGGCATTGGGCGTCAGGCCCGTATTTTTCTTGTCGGCCAGCAGCAGGCGCAGGTTGACCCGGCTGTCGTTGCCAGGGCTGAGGAAAGGCTGGTTGCTACACGGGTCGAGGGTGTCGCGGGAAACACGCCAGTCGGGGTAGCACGAATCGTCGGAGCTGGCCTGGGCCTGCACAGAGAGACCGGCCAGCAGGGCCAGTGCCAGAGGTGACAAAAAACCGATGCGCATGAGGTGTCCTTGATCCTGGTGCTTGGAGGGGCGCAATCATAGCTTGATCTGACAATTGCTTTGGTGACTGCCTACACAATTTGCCGATTTGTCCGATTGGGGGTAGTGGCAATTTAATTTCGCTGACTTAGACTGCGGTCATCGTCAGGGAGTCGACTATATGAAGCAGTTGCATGGATGGGCGTTGGGTTTTATCGGCATATTGGGCGTGGCTCAGCTGGCCATGGCCGAAGACCCGTTGTTGGATCATTCGCCTGCGACCACCGCCAGTGCCGGCAGCGAAGCACGGGGCGTGTTGCGTGCCCGCGACCAGGCGATGCTGGCCAGTGAGCTGTCCGGGCGCATCGTCGAGTTGCCGTTCAGCGAGGGCGAGACGTTCAAAAAAGGCGACACTCTGGCGCGTTTCGATTGTTCGGCCTACCAGGCCCAATTGAACGCCGCCCAAGCCGCCAGCCGTGGTGCCGGGGAAGAACTGGCGCACAACAAACAGTTGGCGGCGCTCAATTCAGTCGGACGCTTTGAAGTGGCCCGCGCCGAAGCGCGGTTGAGCGAGACCCAGGCCCAGTCCCAGGTCTACCAGGTACAAGTCAAACGCTGCAATGTGCTGGCGCCGTATGACGGTCAAGTGGTGCAGCGCAAAGTGCAACGCTATGAAAGCGTCTCGGCCGGCGCGCCGCTGCTGGAAATCGTCGATAACCGCAGCCTGGAAATTCACCTATTGGTGCCGTCGCGCTGGATGGGCAAGCTCAAGCCGGGGCAGACGTTCAGTTTTACTCCGGATGAAACTGGCCAGGCGTTCAGCGCTACCGTCAAACGCCAGGGCGCACGCATCGACGAGGGCAGTCAGACGCTGCTGCTGGTCGCCACCTTGCCCAATGCCACCGGCTTAATGGCGGGTATGAGCGGCACCGCCCACTTCGCGCAACTGCAATGAACGCACCCATGACGGGGAACACCGAGCGGGTGTTCGCGCAATTTCTGGACCTCGAACGCCAGACCCGCGCCGCCCGCTCCACTGAGCAATTGGCCTACAGCTTGGTCAACGATGGGCAAGCGCTGTTCGGCTATCGCCACGCTGCATTGTTGATTGCCGGTAAGGTGCAGGCGGTCACAGCAGTGAGCAGCATCGACCCGAACGCGCCGTTCGTGGCGTTTGTCGAGCATGCGGTGGGGCAGTTGCACTCGCTCGACCTCGGCCAGACCGCGCGCGTGGTGCCTGCCGAGCAATTGAGCGATGCCGTGCGCGCCGACTGGCAGAGCCTGTCGGCCGAACAGGTGTTCTGGTTGCCGCTGATCAACCCCCAGGGCCAGGTGTTTGGTGGCCTGTGGCTGGCGCGGGATACGCCGTGGAACCCGGCAGAGCAAGTCTTGCTGGCGCAATTGGGCGACACCTACAGCCATGCCTGGCACGCGTTGCAACCGCGCCAGCCGTGGCGCCTGCGCCTGACCCGCAAACGTCAGGTGGCGGTGGGGGTCGGGTTGCTGCTGATGTTGCTTATCCCGGTGCGCCAGTCGGTGCTGGCGCCCGCCGAAGTGGTGCCGCTGGCTGGACAAGTCGTCGCGGCACCCTTGGATGGGGTGATTGCCGAGTTCTTGGTTAAACCCAACCAGAGCGTGAAATCCGGCGACCTGCTGCTGCGTTTTGAAAGCACTACCCTGACCGCCCAGGCGGACGTGGCGGCGCGGGCCCTAGGTGTGGCGGAGGCGGAGCTCAAGGCCAATTCCCAGCGTGCCTTTGCCGATGCCGAATCCAGCTCGCGCATCGACTTGCTGGCCGCGCGCGTCGAGCAAAAACGCGCCGAACGCGACTACGCCCGTGAGCTGCTCAAGCGCAGCGAAGTGCGCGCCGAGCGCGACGGCATCGCGGTGTTTGCCGACGCCGAGCGTTGGACCGGCAAACCGGTGCAAACCGGCGAGCGCCTGTTGCAGATCGCCGACCCCGGCCAGGCCGAGTTGCGCATCGAACTGGCGGTAGGCGATGCGATTGCCCTGGCGCCCGACGCGCAGGTCGCGCTATTCCTCGACAGCGACCCGTTGCAACGTCACCTCGCCACCCTGCAACGCGCCGCGTACGAAGCGCAGCCCACGCCGGGCGGGCAGTTGGCCTATCGCTTGGATGCGCAGTTCGATGACGCGCCGCCGCGGATCGGCCTGCGTGGCACTGCGAAGCTGTATGGCGACCGCGCGCCGCTGGCCCTGTACCTGCTGCGGCGACCGTTGGCGGGCCTGCGCCAAAGCGTGGGCCTCTGATGAGCCTGCCCAAGCTGCGTGACGACCTGCAACTGTCCAGCGCCGGCGCGGCATTGGATGGCTCGCCGCGCTGGACCCTCGCCGACCCAGTGCGTGGGCGCTATTTCAAGCTGGGCGCCACGGCCATCCGTCTGTTGCGGCATTGGTCCCTGGGCGACCCGGAAAAAGTCCTGCAAGCTGCCAACCGCGAGCCGGGCTTGCCCCTGGGGAACAGCGAAGTCACCGAGCTGCTGAGTTTTCTACGCGCCCACGACCTGATCGCTGCCCTCGACCCCGAGCAACGCGCCAGCTATCTGTATAAAGCCGCCGCCCAGAAGCAGGGCCTGTGGCAGGTGCTGCTGCATCAATACCTGTTTTTCCGCATCCCACTGTGGCGCCCGGACACGTTCCTCAATCGCGCCTGGCCGTGGTTGGCGCGGTTTGGTCCGGGCCTGTTGCGCTACGGTTTGCCGATGACCCTCGGTCTTGGGGTGTTTTTGGTGGCGCGCGATTGGCAGCGCTTCCTGGCGACGTTCCCGCACCTGTTCAGCCTCGGCGGCGCCCTGGCGTTTGGTGTGGCACTGTTCTTCGCCAAGTTGTGCCATGAATTCGGCCATGCCTTCATGGCCAAGCGCGCCGGTTGTCGGGTGCAAAGCATGGGCGTGGCCTTCATGGTGCTGTTGCCGATGTTCTACACCGACGTCAGCGACGCCTGGCGCGTCAATGATCGCCGCGCCCGCTTGATGATCGGGGCCGGCGGGGTGATGGCCGAGCTGCTGCTGGCGTGTATCGCCTTGCTCGCCTGGTCGCTGTTGCCGGATGGACCGGCGCGCACGGCGGCGTTCATGCTGGCCAGCGCCACCTGGCTGACCACCCTGGCGATCAACCTCAACCCGTTCATGCGCTTTGATGGTTACTTTTTGATCAGCGATTTATGGGGCGTGGACAACCTGCAAGGCCGTGCCTTCGCGCTGTGCCGCTGGCGTCTGCGCGAACTGCTGTTCGGCTATGGCGAACCGGCCCCGGAGCCGTGGTCGCCGGCTTTGCAGCGACGCCTGTTGTGGTGGGGCTACCTGGCGTGGCTGTGGCGTGCGGCGCTGTTTCTGGGGATCGCGTTGGCGGTCTATCACCTGTTCTTCAAGCTGCTCGGAATCTTCCTGATGCTGGTGGAATTGGTGTGGTTTATCTGCCTGCCGATCTACAAGGAATGGCACGAATGGTGGAGCCGTCGCAGCCAGGCCCATGCGCCCCGGGTGTTGCTTAGCAGTCTCGGGTTGGGGCTGATCGTGCTGGCGCTGGTGGTGCCGTGGCGCAGCGCGGTGGAACTGCCGAGCATGCTCGAAGCGGGTCGTGTCAGTGCCTTGCATGCGCCGGTGGCGGCGCGGGTCAAGGCATTGCGGGTGGTGGACGGGCAGGCGGTGACCCAGGGCCAGGTGCTGATCGAACTGGAATCGCCGGACCTCGACGCGCGCCAAAGCATCGTGCGGCGCGAAGTCGAGATCCTGCAATTGCAGATGCGCCGCCAGGCTGGACGCAGTGAAACGGCGGCCGACGCCGGGATCATCGATCAGCGCCTGTCCCAGGCCCTGGCCGAATACCGCGGCCTCGCTGCCCAACGCGAACGCCTGCTGTTGCGCGCCCCCCATGCGGGCACCGTGCGCGATGTATTGCCGCAATTGGACGTGGGTCGCTGGCTGTCGCCCAAGGATGCGCTGGTGCAGGTGGTGGAGGATGGCGCGCGCCTGCGTGGCTACCTGGCCGAGGCCGAGTTGTGGCGAGTCGGACCAGGGGCGACCGGGCGGTTTATCGCCGATGACCCGATGCGCGCCGCGATCCCCGTTGAATTGACCGACGTTGACGCAAACGGCGTGGCTTATCTGGATCAGGAGGCGCTGACCTCCGACCATCACGGGCCAATAGCCGTACGCCGCGACGAAAACCAGCGTCCTGCGCCGGTACAGGCGCAATACGGCGTGCGTCTCAAAAGCCTGCGGACGATCGACACCCCCCGGCAGCCGTTGCGCGGCGTGGTGCTATTGCAAGGACGCAGCGAGTCGGTGCTGGGCACGGCCTGGCGTCGAGCGGTGGCGTTGGGCGTTAGGGAAAGCGGATTCTGACAAGGAGTGCAGACGATGATGAACAATCAGGGCGGGTTGGCGCAGGGCTTAGCGATGCGCCCGTCACGGGCCAGCGACGGGCCGTTTTTGCAGAAGCTCTACCATTCGGCGCGGGCGGATCTGCAGTGGATCGACGGCGAGCAAGAGAAGGTAGAAGAGGTCATCGCCCAGCAGTTCCAGGTGCAGGAGCGGGGCATGGACCAACAGTTTCCAGGGGCCCTGCATTACGTGGTGGAAAAGCTCGGCACGCCCATCGGTGCCTTGAGTGCCGACTTCGGCGCCAATGAAATTCGAGTGTTGTACCTGGCGCTTATCCCCGCCGCACGTGGCCAGGGCTTTGGTCGGGCGATGCTGCATAGCGTTCAGCAGGCCGCCACCCAAGTGTGCTGTCCGGTGGCGACGGTGGTGTGGGCGAGCAACCCCCATGCGCGCCAGCATTACCTGGCGCTGGGGTTTCGTGTGGAAGAACAGACACCGGCGGCGCAGCGGTTGGTGTGGTACCCGCCTCAGTTGAACACGATGCAAAAGTAACCGCGCTCGCCGTCACGCCCCATGGCGGGCTCGCGGGACACGAACACGTGTTCCAGGCACACATCCGGCAAGGGCATGCGGCATAAACCGTCGACGAACTCCGTCGGGCCGAGGCTGTTGAGAGACACACTGAAGCCCTCGCGTACGCTGCCCGGGAAACCGGACTGTGGCGACGGGCGCAGCCCCTGGACCTGAATTTGAAGTGCCGAGCCATCCGGCAGGTACAGCACGCTAGGCTGGGTCAGCAAGGGGCGAAAGTGTTCGAGGGTGACCTGATTCAACATGGTTCGGCTCCGCATCGGAAGTGCCGAGGCCCATGGGCCGCGGNNCGCCCCTGGGCCCGCGCCCGGGGGGCATCATGGGCGTGAAGGATAAAGTCCTTCCAAGGCAATGCTGAAGTTGATCGCCAGATAGGGGTTCATAATGCCAACGGCCTGGCTCTGGCCGGCGCTGGCCGTCTCGCCGCTCAAAGCGCTGGTGACGCCCTTGAGTGGTACCGGGTTGGCGCCTTGTTGATCGGAATAGATCGTAGCGCTGCCCGGTCCTGGGCCAGAGGCGCCGATGTAGGCATTGGTAGGCGTAGGCACCGTTACTGGGTTGCTGACTACGCTGGTCAGTTGCACCGTGGTGTTGCCTGCGAGTGTGCCTGCGCCATGGGTGTGGGCGGGGAGGTTGCCGGCCAGCAGCGTGACCGACTCGCTGCCCGAGAATGCACCGATCGCATGGGGCGACAGCCCCGTGCCTTGGCCCATGCCCACCGGCACGCGGCTTTGCAGGTTCGGCAGTTGGAAGGTGTACTGACCGTTGCCGCCGTAGAAGGTGCCAATCAACGAAAACAGCACGGCGTTCTGTTGCACAGCCACGATCTGGCCATTGCATAACGCCCAGCCATTGGGTGCGTAGTTAAAGGCAAAAGACTGGATGGTGCCGATAAATACTTCCATGAGTCGCGAATCCTTGTGTGAGCTCTAGGGTCTTGGACGACGCCTATCGATCGGGCGCCATCGCAAAGCGTAGACGCACATTTGCGCTACGCCCAACGGTTGCGAAACCGCGAGCGAAACCTGGGCTTTTGCCCTAGAGTTGCGCGTGTTTGCGCATGTGTGGCGTTTACCCGGGAAACCGGCGGTATCAGGGGATTTGAGGTGCGACGGTCTGTGGTCGAGCAAGACGAAAAAGTGGGCCCATTTGCCGTAGCGGGCGCCTGGGAAGGCAGCCGTTGGCTGAGCCGGTTATGGTGGGTGCCGATCCGCGCGCTGGCCATAGCCACGCGGTTCTATGGCTTGACGGCCGCGGCGATCTGGGGCGACGAAGGTTCGAGCCTGCTGCTGAGCGAATATGCCGTAGACGACCTGTGGTTTCACGCGGCCCATGACGTGCACCCGCCGCTGTACTTTTTCATGTTACGTGGCTGGATCGAGCTGTTTGGCGACGGCATCTGGTCGATTCGTGCCATGAGTGCGATCCCCGGCGTGGTCGCCGTGGGCCTGGGCGTGTGGCTGATGCGGCAACTGTCCACACGCCGCGCTGCCGCGCTGGCGGGCGTGCTGCTGGCGTTGTTCCCAAGCGCCGTGCGCTACAGCCAGGAAGTGCGCATGTATTCGCTGCTGGCCGTGTGGCTGCTGGGCGCCACGCTGGCGCTGGTGTACTGGGTGCGCCAGCCCGAGCGCACGCGGTGCCTGGTGGCTTATGTGTTGTTGATGGCGGCCGGTTTTTATACCCACTACTTCACAGCGTTGTGCGTGCTGGTGCACTGGGCCTGGCTGGGCGTGTTGTGCCGCTCCCAGGCGCCCGGCCAGCGCCTGCTCACGCGTCCGGTGTGGTGGTGCGCAAATGCCGCGATTGTCGCGTTGTACCTGCCTTGGCTGCCGAACCTGCTGGATCTTGTCCAGCATGTCGAACAGCTCAAGGTCGGCGGTGATATTGGCTGGGAAGACCCGGTCACGCTGACCTCTGTGCCTTCGATGATCTGGCAGTTCGTGCTGCAGGATGAAGGTGTCGGCTTCTGGGCACCGCTGTTCTGGCTGTTTCCGCTATCGCTGGTGGCGGCGGTCGCGGTGACCGTCTGGAAGGAACGGGATAGTTACTCTCCGGCCTGTCTGCTGGCGCTGTTTTTTATGCTGCCGCTGCTGGTGGTATACGGCGTGTCGTTTGTATCGCCTGTGTTCATCGAACGTTACCTGACGGTGTATGCCCTCGGCTTGCCAATGCTCATTGCCCTGGCCATCGAGCGTCTGCCGACGCGCCTGTCGTGGCTCGGGGCGGCGTTGCTCGTGGTATTTGTCGGCGTTGAGCTGCTGGGTTTGAAGAACAACGCCACGGTGGATGTGCATGACCAATTCAACGTGCCGGTGGAGTTCGTCAATCGCAATTACCAGGAAGGCGATCGCATCGTGCTCAGCGACATGATGTGGTACTTGAGCTACGTGTATTACGACCAGACCGACGCCCAGTTGCAGCTCTACACTCCGCCCAAGCCCGACGGCACACCGACCCGGCCAAACGCCTATGGTTTCGGCACCCTGGTGGATCAGGACGGTGGACGCATTTACCTCGACCGTCTGTCGGCTTTACCCGCCCAGACCCGCCGTGTCTGGCTGATCAGTAGCAACGAAATGCCGGATGATTTCGCGCCGATTCCCGACGGTTGGCGCCAAGTGTTGCAGCAAGATGGCGGCGGTGCGCGGGCGCGGCTGTTTTTGCTGTGTGTGGGGCCTGACTCTATGCAGCCTGAGTTAATTTCGAAACAGTATTAAATCGGATGCGAGTAGTGGCAATTTCATACTAGTGGCTGTAGCAATCCTGAGCTAATCTTGGTGACAAAGGAATTGTCCTACAAAGTGGTGAATGGATTGCCGTATCACTTTATTTCCGGCTTGCCGCGCTCCGGCTCGACCTTGCTTTCTGCCATCTTGCTGCAGAACCCGCGCTTTCATGCGGGCATGAGTAGCCCCGTGGGCCTCCTATTCAATGGCGTGCTGGCGCAGTGCAGCGCCGGCAGTGAATTTGGCTCGGTGATTGACGCCGACACCCGCCGCCGCCTGCTGCGCGGCCTGTTCGATTCCTACTACGCCGACAAAACCGCCACGCCCGTGGTGTTCGACACCAATCGCCAGTGGTGCGCGCGCATGCCGGCGCTGCATGACCTGTTTCCCCAAGCCAAAGTCATCGCCTGCGTGCGCAACGTCGCATGGATCATGGACAGCCTGGAGCGCCTGTACCGCGCCAATCCCTTCGAAAATACCAAGCTGTTCAACGACGATGTCGAGCGCAACACGGTGTACAGCCGTGTCGAGACCCTGGCCCAGCGCAACCGCATGGTCGGGTATGCATGGTCGGCGCTCAAAGAGGCGTACTACGGTGAACACGCCGGCTCGATGCTGATCGTCGACTACGACCTGCTGGCCCAGGCCCCCGAGCGGGTCATGCGACTGGTCTACGAATTCATCGGTGAGCCGTGGTTCGAGCATGACTTCGACAACCTCAGCTACGACGCACCGGATTTCGACCAGGACCTGGGCGTAGCCGGTCTGCATCGGGTCAAACCACAGGTGGCGTTGCAAGCGCGGCGCAGCCTGCTGCCGCCGGATCTGTTCGAGCAGTTCGCCCATATGGATTTCTGGCGTGACGGCAGCTTGAGCGCTGCCAATGTGATTCGCACCAAAGCCGACGCCGCGATCAGTTGATCGCGTTTTTTTTATTTGTGGGTATCAGCATTCGACAAGCGGGTGAGCAGCATGTGGTGGAGCAAAGGCAAGGCACGGCAAACGACAACGCGCGCGCGCACGCAGGCGACGCCGATGATCATGTCCCTGGAACCGCGCATGCTGTTCGACGGCGCGGTCGCCGCCACGGTGGCTGATGTGGCGCAGGCCGACAGCCATGCCACGGCTGCCGATGCGGCCGCCAAGGCGCCGACCGCCGAGCACGCCGGCGCCGTCGGCGAAACCCACGGGCAAACCGATGCACCCGTGACTCCGGCCCCGGTCACTGTGCCGGGTGAGTCAGTCGTATTCGTCGATGCACGGGTCAAGGACTCCGCCGAGTTGCTCAAAGGCGTCGCCCCCGGCACCCAGGTGGTGCAGTTGGATGCGAGCAAGGACGGCCTGCAACAGATCGCCGATTACCTGGGCAGCCACCAGGGCGTCAGCTCGGTGCAGATCATCGCCCACGGCAACTCGGGTGACCTGTGGCTGGGCAACACCTATTTATCGGCAGACAACATCGCAGCTCGTAGCGAGGTGCTGGCGCAGATCGGGCAGGACATGAACGTCGGCGGCGACATCCTGATCTACGCCTGCAACACGGCAGCGGGCGATAGGGGCGTCAACTTTGTCGACTCGCTGGCGCAGCTGACCGGGCGCGATATTGCCGCGTCCAGCAACCGCACCGGCGCGGGCAGCGACTGGACCCTGGAAATCGCCACCGGCTCCATCGAGAGCCGCACCGCGCTGGCCTACGGGAGCATGTCGGGGTATCAGTACAGCCTGGCGACGGTCACGGTGCTCAATAATGGCGACAGCGGTGTCGGCAGCTTGCGGCAGGCCCTGAGCTCCGCGGTGTCGGGGGATACCGTGGCCTTCGGTGCTGACATGACGATCAACCTCAACAGCCAGCTGATCATCAGCAAGAACCTCACCATCGACGGCGATCGCAACAATGATGGTGTGGCGGACGTGACCCTCAGCGGGCAGTACAAAACCCAGGTACTGCAGGTCAACTCCGGGGTCACCGCGACCCTGGATGGCCTGATCATCACCAAGGGCCTGGTAGCCGGCAACGGCGCTGCGGCGGGGACCGACGGAACGGCGGCGATGGGCGGCGGTATTGTCAACTTCGGTAACCTGACCTTGACCAATGTCACCGTCACCAGTAACGCAGCCTCGGGTGGCGGCGGCGGTGGCGGAGTTACCGCGCCTTACGTCGGTGGCGCGGTCGGTGGCGGGG